>JAAZHF010000447.1 GCA_012510865.1 Gammaproteobacteria bacterium | reverse complement strand
GTGCTGAAGCGCGCGCTGCAGTCCGCGCACTCGCGACGGCGGTTCACCCGGTCGGGTTGGCTCCTGCTGTTCAACGTGCGGCTTCTTCGCCCCTGGCAGTTGGGGCACGCAAGGGTGCTTCTAGCCATCACCGCACCTCCCCGCGCTCGGGGACCAGGCGGAGGCGCTGGCCCGAGTAGTAGACCGCGGGTCCCGGTATGTCGTCGCTGATGAACGCAGCAAGTTCCAGTTCCCCGCGCTCATGCACGACCTCCAGCTCCACCACCGGAGCCTCACGCACCCGGCGAAGCTCGGCGGCGGCTTGGCGGAGCGTTGTGCCCCGCACCAGCAACGTTCCGCCTTGCGCCTCGCCGTTATCAACCAGAGTCTCCAGCCTCTCGATCAGCTCATCCATTGCGGCTCTCCTGGTCCTGCGTAGCGGCGGCGAGTGGGTCAGCACCCACAAACACTTCGGCAGGCGCTTCCGGCCACGCGCGCCGGATCACGTCGAATTCGCCCATGTTCCACAGCCGAAGGAAGGAGAAGCCATGATCGGTCGTCAGGGCGAACTGGATCGCTGCGACGGCGGCGCTGGAATCCGGCACCGCGCCCGCTGCGGAGGTGTGCTTGGCGAGGATGGCGTCGATGTCTCGGGCGTAGGACTTGGCGACGGCGCGCCCGACCCCTGCATACTTGAATCTGCCAGACAGGAATCGCAGGGCTTCCATCGGCTCTGTGAACGTCGGCGTACCGCACCCGCAGTCAGGGTCGTTGCAACCAGACGGCTCCACCTCCACGGCCGGGGCGGACAGGGCGGCGACGATGGCTCTGACACAGGCGTCATGGTGACTACGCGGCTGATAGTCTCCGGCGCGGATGGTGTCTGCGGATGCGTGCATGCCGGCGTGCTCAAACTCCGTAGCCAGCATCTCGCGGGCCTGCTGTTCCAGATTGGGGTGATCCATCTCATTCCTCCTGTTCAGGGCTGGGGGCGGCGGCGAGCATGGCGTTGAGCGCGGCGATCATCGGGGCGGCGCGCTCGTCGCCGAACTCGTACCGAAGGTGCTGGTCCCATCTGCTGTCAGTCCAACTTCCGATCCGCGGCAGGAGGAATTGCAGCGCCTCCGGCACCGCGCCCGCTGCGGGCTGTGGGATGGCGTACACGGGCATGTTGCGGGCGTTGGCGTTCGGCCCGAAACGGTCGAACGGGTCGCAGCCCGGTTCGTGCGTCCAGTAGCCGTCTGAGTGCAGCGTCGCCACCGCCTCCACCGCCACGGCCGGGGCGGACAGGGCGGCGCGCGATTGGATACCGCCGATGACCCACTCGCCGGTGTGGTGCGCGGCCATGTATCGCTCAATGCGCACTGCCGATTCCAGCAGCCACCGTGGCAGCGAGTAGCCGTCGAACACGGGGACCATTTCTGCCGCCTCGGCCTTCGACGCGGCGAGTGCGGCTTCTAGCGCCTTGTTCGCTTCCTCGCCGATCAGGCGCAGGCGCTCGTGCAGCGGCCGGTCTTGGTGGCCGTGCTCTGCGTGGTAGCGGATGCTGCGCAGCGTCGCGTACAGCTTCGCCACCAGCGCCTTGACGGCCGTATCTGGGGCGTGGAGCTCGGACTCCAGCTCGTCGATTGCGGTGCGCAGCTGCTCGGCGCACTCGCGCTTTGCCTGGCCCCGGTGCATGGTGGGCTCGTCGATCTCTGGCTTGCCGGTCAGGTAGCCGTCGTCGAACAGCCACTCGAGCACCAGCGCCTTCAGGGTCGGGTAGTGGCGCATCACCAGTTCCCCCCCGCGGTCTCGGCCTCGCCGAACGTGCACGGGCCGCACAATCCGGTGACCGGCACGATCGGTGTCTGGCCGCAGACCTCGCACTTGCGGGTCCAGTCGGGGCGTGTCTTGTCGGTGTACGGGCCGTTGGGTGCCTCGCCCTGGGTGTCGCCGGGCTGGTCGGGCGTTGTCATATCTTCATCACCGCGGACTTGAGGTTGTCGTGGATCAGGTGGGCGTAGCGCATGGTGGTCACGATCGTGGCGTGGCCCATGAGCTCCTTGATCACCTGGAGCGTGGCGCCGGACTGGGCGCGCCAGCTGGCGTAAGTATGGCGCAGGTCATGCCACCGGACGTCCGGCAGGCCGGCCTCGACGCGCGCCTCGGTCCACTCCTTCTGGAGCAGCGCCGGCGTGATCGCCAGGGGCATGCGCTTGGCGATGTGCAGCGCGCGCGGATGCAGAGGCACCGCGCGCGGCTTCCCGGTCTTGGTCCGGGTATCGAGCAGCAGGGTGTCGTTGGCCACGTCGCGGGCCTGCACGCGGAACATCTCCGAGCGGCGCAGGCCGGTGAACGCGGCGAACACCACCAGGTCGCCGGCGTCGGGGTCGCGGCAGTTCATGCGCAGGCGCTCGACCTCGGCGCGTGTCAGGTACGTGTGCCGTTCGTTGACCTCGCGCTGCAGCTTCACCTTGGTGTGCACGGGCTGGTCGATCCAGCCCCACTCCTCGAAGGCGAGCTTGGTGATGCGCTTGAGGATCGCCAGACGTCGGTTGACCGTCGCAGGCTTCAGGTGACGGTTCGAGCGCTTGATGCCGGCAACGACGTCCGGCAGGTCAGTGAAGGCCTTGTTGGTCAGGAACGGGCGTAGCGCACGCGCCTTGCTCTCGTAGTACCCGGTGTCCTTCAGCTCGGGCAGGTATTCGTCGAGCCACTTGTCCAACGCCGCCTCGAGCATCGGCATGGGCTGGTTGGCTGCCTCCAGGTATTGGCGTTCGAATTGAAGGGCGTCCGCGCGGGTCCAATGCCTGTTGGACTTCCGTAGAGGTTTGGCACCCGGCGGGTGGACGTACACCTCCCAGGCGCCGCTGTCCGGACGGCGCTTGACGCTCATGACACATGCTGACTCCGGCATCCAGTCCCCCCGGCTGGTTGCAAAAGGCCGCACACGCTGCCGTGGCGGCGGGGCAAATGGAAGTCGGAAAAGTCCTACACCGCAGGACGTCACTTCCTGCCGTGCGTTCGCGGCAGGAAGTGACGTGGACGCACGGCAGGAAGTGGCGCTGGGCGGCAAGGTGTGCCGCGGAATGAAAAGCAGCCCCTACCCGAAGGTAGGGGCTGCGACGGGTCACGCGGCGAGCTTGGCGATGGCGGCGAAGGTGTCCTTCATCGCGGCCATGCGCTTGGACGTGCGCGCGGCGAACGAGGCCTTGTTCTTCTCGAGCTGGATCTCGAGGGCCTCGTTGATGTCGTGCACCGGCACGTAGGTGGCCTCGCCCGTCATGTCGGAGACCTCCTTGCGCTGGGTGTACGGCAGGCCGCCCTCGAGGCCGAGGATCAGCCGCTCGGCGTCGTCGGCCGGGAGCAGGTCGGCGATCGCGCTGAGCCAGCCGTTCGCCTCCGCCAGCGCGTCCATCACCTCGTCGGTGTCGGGCTGGTGCGCGTTGTCCGGGTCACGCTCGGGGTCGAGCCCGACCGGGGCGCCCTCCATGTCCCTCCGGAACTCCTCGTCGGCGTAGGCGCCGAGGCGCTCGCGCAGCGTGGCCTCGACGTCGCCGGCGGTGGCGTGCTCGCGGGTCTCCGCCCGCTGGAAGTCCACCGCCGCGGACCAGAGCACCTGGCCCATGACGTTGTCGACCAGGCGCTTGGCCTGGAGCGCACCCTCGGAGCTCGCGATCGCCTGCACGGCGATGGTGAACGCCGAGGCGTGGTTCTTCGTGGCCGCGATCGAGGCCAGCAGCACCGCTCGCCAGTGCAGCAGCAGGGCGCGGAAGTCCGCGTTCTTGAGGTTCGGGCTCGGCACCCGGGTGGCCGAGTCCACGGCGCCCATGATGTAGTTCCGGGCGAGCGTGCCCAGCTTGCCGGACTGGGTGCCCTCGCCGGGCTGCATGGCCGCCAGCTTGGCGTTGTTGGCGGCGATGTTGGCGGGGGTCTTCTCCGGCTTGTTGGTCAGGGCGTCGGTCAGGGCGGTCTTGAGGTCGTTCGACATGGTCTTGTCCTTGCATTGGTCGCAGCGACGTTGCTGCATAAGACAAAGCCCCTACCCGCTTTTGGCAGGCAGGGGCTGGTGGGTCAGAAGAAGTCCGTGTGGCAGAGGTCGTGCGACATCTCGCCGTACGTGCGGCCGCAGACATCGCACGTGACATCGTCAGGGTCGATGTCACGGAGCTTCTCGCGCTGCTGCTCCCGGTAGATCGCCTGGAGCTCCTCGCAGTCGTCGTCGCAGTTGGCGCGCTTGCAGACGCGGCAAGGCCGGAAGGTGTCGACGTTCATTGGTCATCCTCCTCGTCGTAGGCGTGCTCGCACGCGTCGTAGTTCGGACAGGTCAGGCACGTGAGGCCCGTGCTGGTGCAGTCGTCGGGGGTTTCGACGATGATGATCCCGATCTGGATGGCCATCAGGCGTACTCTCCTTCGTCGAACAGCGCGTCCCACTCCTCGGTCGTGGAGCCGGTCATGAGGAACTCGCGATGCTCGGCCGAGACGTTGGGCATGGCGTCCTGGATCAGGGCGCCGGCGTTCCAGGCGTCGAGCTGGGCCTGGGTGCAGGGGATGTCGAGGGTGTGGACCTTGCCGGTCAACATCGAGGTACGGGTCACGAGCATGTTCGTCTCCTTGCGCCCACCATGGGCAAGGGACAAAGCCCCTACCCGCTTTTCGGCGGGCAGGAGCGGACTGGCAGGCTAGGATTCGAGGCTGCACAGCTTGTCGTGGATGTCCACGTCACGCGGCTCGCCGTACTCGTCGACGTACTCGTGTGAGGTGCGCAGGGCGAGCAAGGCCGCGTTCCATGCGCGCCTGGCGTAGTACGCCTCGATGCCAGAGGTTGGGTAACCTTCGGCCTGTTCGAACTCCTCGTAGCTGTTGACACACGGCAGCGTCCTCATGCCAGCCTCCTCTGCACCCGGATCGGTTCGACGATCGAGCACTGGCCGGCGGCGTAGGCCTCGGACATCTGCTCGGCGAACACACGGCGCTTGGTGCTGTCGGCGAGGTCGGTCTCGTAGACGTGGATCGTCTCGTCGGTCTTCGCGTCGCGGATCTCGACGCGGATGATCATGTAGACGAAGGGGTAGCTCACCCCGCCGTCGGCGGGGTGGTTGCGTAGCTTGCGAACGTTGTTCATTGGTCACTCCAGAGTTAGCGCGGCGTCAGCCGGCCGGCATAGCGTACCCAGCCGTTCATGGTGAGGCGCTCGTAGCCGCAGAGCCAGCGGTAGCTGTGGATGAAGGCCGTGACGCCCATCGAGGCGAACACGGCCGACATGCGTTCCATGCCGGTGCCGCCGAAGACGCCGATGAAGAGCACCCACACGGCGATGTCGAGCCAGAGGCCGTAGCCGACGATGCGCCGGCGGGTGATGGGCTTGAGGTAGGTGAAGATCGCGAACACGGCCGCGAACATGCCGATGGCGATGCCGAGCATGGTCAGTCCTCCTCGTAGCTGGGCAGGCTGGGGTTGTCCGGGGTGACGTGGTGGCCGTACCCGCGGCGCTCGGGACCGACGTACTCGGACTCGACCTCGGCCTCGAGGGCGGCGATGTTCTCGGCGCGTAGCGTAAGCCAGCCGCCGACCACGGTGTAGGTCGCGAGGCCGGTGAACACGCCCCAGCCCTCGGGGGCCAGGGCAGCGGCGATGAGCCCCGCGACCAGCGCGAGGATGACGTTGATGTAGGAACGCATGGGTTTCTCCTCCGTCCGGAATGGACATAGGACGAAGCCCCTACCCACGAGGGGCAGGGGCCAGGGCGCTTGTCAGCACACGGGCACAAGTTCGCCCTCGGCAGCGGCGAGGTACGAGCGCTCGGCCCATTCCTCGAAGGTAGCCTCGGCGCGGGCGTAGCCGAAGTCGGCCGTGGCATCGTCGATATGCCCGCCGACGGACGCGAGGCGCGCTGCGGTCTCCTCGTCGCAGCCGTGCCAGAACTGCGCGCAGCCGAAGTCGAACGAGAACGCGGGGTTGTGCTGCATGGTCATGCTCCACATGCGTCGGACGACCCAACGCTTCATGGAGCAAAGCCCCTACCCGCTTTCAGTCGCGCGGCCTCGAGAGGTGGAAGGCATACGAGATCTCGCGTCCTGCCTGCTTGAACAGCTCGCGAGCGCGGGCGTTGGTCATGCCGGGGGCGTCGCGGACCGGGCGCAGGATCTCGATGGCGCGTGAGGTGTAGTGGACGAAGTGCTCGTCGACCACGGTGTGGCATGCGTGATCCAGGGCGGCGATGGCGTCGGTGGCACGGACGCGCCACTCGATGTTGAACGGGTGCACGTACCGGCGGCGGGGAGCTTTCGGCTTGGCGGGGGCGTAGCTGGGCATCGGAATGTTCCACGGGAACGTCACAGGATTCGTGTGACGTCACAGGTTTCGGGGGGTGTCCGGCGGGGGGGTCGCGGACGGGCATGCGCGTCGCGTATTAAGTTGGAGAAAAAGATTCCGTGACGCTGAGAGGGTAGCTGAACGGCCGACGAGCGGTCAAAGGCCTTGATTTCAGCTGTGAAGTGCGCGGATCGCGAGCGTCGAATTTGGGAAACCAAAGTATGACGTCCTTTGTGACGCGGAAATCAAGCATCGGAACAGCTCAGCAACTCAGTAAACATCAATGAAATCAACATGTTACGGATGTCAAGAGGGCTGAGGAAGGTTGTTCAGGATTGAACGTCACAACGTCACAGGCTGAAAAGTCGCCGGTGAAATGAGGCCGCCCCCGGATTACCGGCCGACCTTGCGAAAACCTGTGACGTTCGTGACGTTGCCCCGGATCGCCGGCCGATGTTCCACGAAAGTTAAGTCAACTTAATGTTTCGTTCACACGGACTTAACACGGCGTCCGGGGGGCGCGCGGCGCGGCCGAATTAAAACGAAAAAACCCCGCTACCCGAAGGCAGCGAGGTACTCCACGACGGCTACGAGCGCGACCGCGCCGCCCGCGAGGGCGAGCGCGAACCACTCGAATGCGGTCGCGCCCGACGACCGCGGCGCCCTGCGCCGCGGTCGGTTGTCGTAGCGCTTGGCGCCCAGCGCGCGGTCAGCCCGCGGCACGGGCCTGCTCCTTGCACCAGGCGACGAGGTCGGCGCGCGACACCGAGGACACGCCGTGCGCGGCGCAGTACGCCTGCGCGGCGGCCGCGAAGTCGATGCGCTCGCCGGCCGGCGCGGCGGCCGCGCCGCCCTCGAGGCGCTCGACCTTCTTCTGCAGCATCTGGATCACGCCCTCCTTGCGCAGCGAGTTGGCGCGGAAGAAGTCGCGCTCGCGGCGCACTTCCGCGAGCTGCGCGCGCAGCGACGCCAGGGTCTCGCGCTTGACGATGCGCTCGGACTGCTCGCGGTCCTTGGTCGCCGCGCTCTTGATGCTGGCCATGCCCGTACTCCAATCAACGCAGCCGATTGCTGCATGGAGCAAAGCCCCTACCCGCTTTTGCAGGCAGGGGCCGGGGTGCTCACGCCATCGCGGCGTAGACCTTGTTCGCGACGGTGGCGAAGATCGCGTACGCGCAGCCCGCGGCCACGGGCACGCCGACCACGAGGCCAGCGACCTTGGCGCCCTGCTTCACGGCCGGACGCTGGGCCGCGGCCTTGATCGCATCGAGCTTGCTGGCGGCCTGGGCCTTGGCGGTGGCAGCGGCCTTGCGGGTCTTGGTCGAAGCGGACATGTCACATCTCCTCTAGGTGCCGGGATTGGCGAAGGACAAAGCTCCTACCCCCGCCGCCGGGGTGCCGGGGTATGGGACTCCTACGGCTCTGCTCCGGTGTGCGCGATCCGAAGTGCACCCCCCAAACCGGCGACGGGGGTAGAAACCGAGCCCACGGCTACGCGGCAACTTTTCACCGGATTCGTTTTTGCCCGGCAACTTTCGACCGGATTCGAAGCACCCCCTATCTATTTTTTTGTAATTAATTCATAGGGCCGGGTGTGGGACTCCGGGCTTGCGAAGCCCGTGGGTACCTCGTACATTCCGCCCGTACACGGCGCATGAGTGCCCCTTACCAAGGGACTCCTGCCGCATGGCGATCGTCTTCGCCCCCGTCTCGACCATCACCATCGTCCGTGGCACGGACTGGGTCGACGACGTCACCCTCGTCAACGAAGCCGACCAGTCCCCCGTATCGCTCGACGGCGCGGTTGGGCTGTGGATGCGCATCCGCGAGACCCCCGCCGACCCCCCGCTCCTCGACCTGTCGCTCGACAACGGCCGCATCGTCGTGGTCGACGCCGAAAACGGCGTGATCGGGTTCCGCGTGTACACGCCCGACACCCTGCTGCTCCCCGAGAACGACCACGAGCGCGCCAGCTATGGCTTCGACCTCGTGATCGAGCGCCAGTCCGGGCGGTACGAGGCCGGCGTGCGCGGCCGCATCAACGTCGAGCCGCAGTACGCCCGCCCCTGGGAAACCACCTGACCCCGCCCCCGCACCGCACCGCCCGGAGAACCCCGCATGTCCGCGACCAACGCCTTCGAAACCGCTTTCCTGC
>JAAZHF010000446.1 GCA_012510865.1 Gammaproteobacteria bacterium | reverse complement strand
CTGGCGGTCGACGAACTCGAGCATGATCTCGACGAAGGCCTGCCACTTGCCCGGCACCCCCGCGGTGGCCCGCCGGGTGGCGATCCAGAACAGGAAGGTGATCAGCAGCCCCATCGCCAGCGAACTGACCAGGGTGTCGACGTGCAGGGTCATGAACGGACCCTCGCCGACCGACGCGGTCAGGTTCTGCAGGTGGTGCTGGATGTAGCTGGTGGGGGTCAGGTCCGACTCAGCCGCCATTTCAAGGATTCCCGTATCGATGTCCGCCGGCCATCGCCAGCACCTGTGCAACCAGCGCGACCACCGCGCCCCCAAGGACCGCAAGGGCGGGCAGCCTCGCCACGGCGATCGCGGCGAACAGCGCCGCGATCACCACGAACCACTTGGCCAGCAGCCCCAGCACCAGGCGCGCAAGCGCGCCGCCGGCCGGTGCGATGCCCCCGCCCAGCGCGAGCGCGCCGTACAGCGCGCCCCCGAGGATGATGGCCGCGCCGCCCGCCGCCGCCCCCAGGAGCCAGGCCGAACCCGCCGCGAGCAGCGCCAGCGCAAGCGCGGCGACCGCGACCGCCTGCCAGGCGATCGTGCGCCGCAGCAGCCGCGTACCGGCGGCAAGGGGATTCAGCACATGGTGTCCTGTGGCCGTGGTGCGGGAGCCCTGATGAACTGGCCCCGTCTAGCCCCGGAATTATAGCAGTGGGATGACCGCCGCGGCCAATGCCGGACGGCGTGGCCCGCCGGAGGCGCCCCCGCCCCGTTCAGGTGCCCGCCCCCGGCCCGGGGAACCGATGGCGTGTTCCGCGGTCCTACCCTGTGCGCGGCCTGGCCGGTTCTCCCCTCGTCGATCCAGGCAGGCCCTGCGGAAGCCCCGGCCGATGCCGGGGCTTCGTCTTTTCACGGTCCCGGCGCGCCCTGCCCGGCGCCGTCCTCGCGCGCGATCCAGGCCTCGATGGCCTTGCGCGCGCGGCGCTCCTGGGCTTCCGCGCGCAGCGCTTCGAGGCGCAGCACCCGCTGCAGGCCGACCATCACCCCGACCATGAGCAGGGCGAAGGGCAGCGCCACGACGGTGATCAGCGTCTGCAGCGCGTCCAGCCCGCCGGCGACCAGCATCGCCGCCGCGACCAGCGCAATGGCGATGCCCCACGCGAACTTGCGCGCCAGGCCGGGGTCGCCCGGTTCCTCGCTCGACATCGAGCCCAGCACCAGCACCGCGGAGTCGGCCGACGTGACGAAGAAGATCACCAGCAGGAGGATGGTCAAGCCCGACAGCAGCTGCGTGAAGGGAAGGCTGTCGTACATCGCGAACAGCACGGTCTCGTAGCCTTCGGCGAGCGGCCGCGCCATGTCGAGGCCGCCGTGGATGTGCCCCCACAGCGCCGCGCCGCCGAAGGTCGCGAAGCACACGCCGATCACCGCGAGCTGCATGCCCAGCCCCGCCGGCAGCCCGAACACGCGCGCCATCCCCGCGCTGATCTGCATGGTGCCGAAGCCCAGCGTGGTGGCGACGCCGATCGCGGTCGCTACCACGGCGACGACGTTGGCCACCGCACCGATCCAGCCGAGGTGGCGGTCGCCGATCAGGGGCTGCAGCAGGTCGCTGACCAGGCCGCGGCCGCTGCGGTTGTACTGGAACCAGGCGATCGCCAGTCCCATCAGCGCATAGACCGCCCAGGGGTGCAGGCCCCAGTGGAAGAACGTGTAGCGCATCGCGGCGCGCGCGGCCTGCGGCGTGTCCGGCGGCAGCCCTTCCGGCGGGTTGACCAGGTGCGAGACCGGTTCGGCCGCGCCCCAGAACACGAGGCCGATGCCCATGCCGGCGGCGAACAGCATCGCCAGCCAGGTCGGCCCGGAGAACTGCGGCTCCGCGTCGGCGCCGCCGATGCGCAGCCGCGCGAACGGGCCGAAGGCGAGGTAGCCAAGGAAGGCCAGCGTCAGGAACACGATCAGCAGGTACATCCAGCCGGCCTGTCCGATCACGGCGGCCAGCGCGGCATCCGCCGCGAGCTCGAAGCGGACCGGCGCCAGCCCGGCAAGGACGGCCAGCAGCACGATCAGGACGAGCGAGACGCGCAACACCATGGCCGGACCCCGCGGTGGACGTCGATGCAGCATAGGCCCTCGCCGCGCATCGCGACAGCGGCGCGCGCGGGACGCCCGGCGGCCTGCGTTCACGGATCGGCGACCCCGGGGCGGCGGACACTTGGCGGCCCCACACAGCCGAGGCTTCCCGATGACAGGCACCTTCTCCTGGCCGTCCCGCCGCCATGGAATCCATCGCGCCGCGCTCGCGGTCGCGCTCGCCGCGCTGGCCGCTATCGCGCCGGCCGCCGCCCAGGACGGCAACGAGCGCGACGACCGCTTCACCCTGCGGCTGAGCGCCTTCAACCCCGGGGCCGAGCTGCGCCTCGGCGCCGAGGGCGAAGCCACCAGCGGAGGCATGACCATGCCCTTCGCCGAGGCCGGGACGCTCGACACCGGGGACGAGTGGCGGTCCCGGGGTTCGATCGCGTTCCGCATCAGCGACCGCCAGTCGATCGGCGCCAGCTACTACGACTACGAGAACGACGACGGCTGGAGCTTCGGCGGCGGCAGCTTCGATCCCGGCCCGCCGCAGGGACCGGTGGACCTGCCGGCGACCGACGCCCGCGGCCGGATCAGCTTCGCGATGGCGTCGGCGCACTACGAGTACGCGCTGGTGGCCACGCCGGCCCTGGAATGGGGCCTGGGGCTGGGCGCCACGCATCTCGACCTGGAGGCGGTGGCGGACATCGCCTGGGGGCCGACCAGCGACATCGACGCCGGCACGGCGCGCCTGCGCGAGACGCTCGATGGCTGGAGCCCGGCCCTGCACACCCGCCTGACCTGGCGTCCGGTGGATCGCTGGCGGGTCGACTTCGAGGGCCAGTACCTCGACGCCGGCTGGGGCGACTTCATCGACGAGGACGGGCACTTCGAGCGCGCCGGCGTCGTGGTCGAGTACCTGGTGAGCGAACGCTTCGGCATCCACGTCGGCTACGACTGGTTCCGGCTGAAGCTGCGCGACAGCGTCGCCGGGACCTTCGCGCCGCCGCCGGAGGCGGGGGTCGGCCCGGTCGACTACGCCGCCGACCTCCGCAGCGAGCTCAAGGTGCACGGCCCGCTCGCGGGCCTGACCCTCCGGTTCTGAGCGCCGGGCGCTACTTCCCGCGCCTGGGCAGGTACAGGTCGGTGATCGTGCCGTCGAAGATCTCGGCGGCCATCGCCACCGACTCGCCCAGCGTGGGATGCGGATGGATGGTGTGCGCGATGTCCGCCGCCTCGGCGCCCATTTCGATCGCGAGCGCGACCTCGGAGATCAGGTCGCCGGCGCGCGGACCTACGATGGCGCCGCCGATGATCCTGCCGGTGCCTTAGTCGTACAGCAGTTTGGTGAAGCCCTCGCAGCGGCCGATGCCCACCGCGTGGGCGCTCGCGGCCCACGGGAACCGGACCACCCCGGCCTTGATCCCGGCGGCGCGCACCTCGCCCTCGCCCACGCCGACCCAGGCGATCTCGGGATCGGTGTAGGCCACCGAGGGGATCACGCGCGGCACCCACTCACGCTTCCGGCCCGCCGCCACCTCGGCCGCGAGCTTGCCTTCGTGCGTCGCCTTGTGGGCCAGCATCGGCTGCCCGACGATGTCGCCGATGGCGAAGATGTGCGGGACGTTGGTGCGCATCTGCGAATCGACCTCGATGAAGCCGCGTTCGCCCACGCGCAGGCCCGCCTTGCCGGCCTCCAGCCGCCCCCCGTTGGGCACGCGGCCCACCGCCACCAGCACGCGGTCGTAGAGCTTGCCCTCGGGCACCTCGTCGCCCTCGAAGCTGCAGCTGATGCCGTTCTTCTGCGCCTTCGCCTCGACCACCCGGGTCTTCAGGTGGATCGACACGCCCTGCTTCTCCAGCCGGTCGGCCAGGGGCTTGACCAGGTCGCGGTCGGCCCCGGGGATGATCTGGTCGGCCAGCTCGACCACGGTGATCCTGCTGCCGAGCGCGGCATAGACCGTCGCCATCTCCAGGCCGATGATGCCGCCGCCGACCACCAGCAACTTCTTCGGCACCTCGTCGAGCGCCAGCGCAGCGGTGGAATCCATGACCCGCGGGTCGTCCCAGGGAAAGCCCGGCAGCCGGAGCGGCTGCGAACCGGCGGCGATGATGCACTGGCCGAAGCGCAGCAGCCGGACCGTGCCGTCGGCGTCGGTGACTTCGAGTTCGTTGGCCGACGCGAACGCCGCGGTGCCCGCGATCACGCGCACCTTGCGCTGCTTCGCCATCCCGGCCAGGCCCTTGTTGAACTGCGCGACCACGCGCTCCTTGTGCCCGCGCAGGGCGCCAAGGTCGATCTCCGGCCGGCCGAAGCGGATGCCGAAGTCCGCCGCGTGGGCGGCTTCGTCGATCACCGCGGCCGCGTGCAGCAGCGCCTTCGACGGGATGCAGCCGACGTTGAGGCAGACGCCGCCCAGCTCCGGGTAGCGCTCGACCAGGACCACGTCCATGCCGAGGTCGGCGGCGCGGAAGGCCGCGGTGTACCCGCCCGGACCGGCGCCGATCACCACCAGCGCACATTCGACGTCGGCCTTCCGGCCGCTCGGTGCGGCGGGTGCGGGCGCCTCGGGCTCGGCCGGCGCGCGATGCGAACGCGCGACCGGCGGCCTGCCGGGGCCGGCGTCCGACGGCGCAGGCGCGGGTGCCTCGGCGGCGTCCGCGGGCGGCGCGTCGCCGGCCGCGGCCTCGAGCACCACCACCACGCTGCCCTCCGACACCGTGTCCCCGACCTTGACCCTGACCTCGCGCACCACGCCTGCCGACGACGAGGGCACCTCCATGGTCGCCTTGTCGGACTCCAGCGTCGCCAGGCCCTGGTCGACGGCGACGGTGTCGCCGACCGCCACCAGGACTTCGATCACCGGCACGTCGTCGTAGCCGCCGATGTCCGGGACCTTCACCTCGATCGTGTTCGCCATGTCCGCGCCCTCAGAGCATCGCCCGGCGGAGGTCGCCGAGCAGCTGTGCCAGGTAGGCGGTGAAGCGCGCCGCGGCCGCGCCGTCGATCACGCGGTGGTCGTAGCTCAGCGACAGCGGCAGCATCAGCCGCGGCTCGAACGCCTCGCCGTCCCAGACCGGCTTCATCGCGGTCTTCGACACGCCGAGGATCGCGACCTCGGGCGCGTTGACGATCGGCGTGAAGGCGGTCCCGCCGATGCCGCCCAGGGAACTGATCGAGAAGCAGCCGCCCGACATGTCGGCCGGGCCGAGCTTGCCTTCGCGCGCCTTCTTCGCCAGCGCCGCGGTCTCCTGCGCGATCTCGACCACGCCCTTGCGGTCGCAGTCGCGCACCACCGGCACGACCAGGCCGTTGGGCGTGTCGGCGGCGAAGCCGATGTGGAAGTACTTCTTCAGCACCAGGGTCTCGCCCGACGCGTCGAGCGAGGCGTTGAATTGGGGGAACTTCCGCAGCGCCGCCACGGCGGCCTTCATGATGAAGGCGAGCATGGTGAGCTTGATGCCGGCCTTTTCGTTCTCGCGGTTGAGCTGGACGCGCAGCGCCTCGAGCCCGGTGACGTCGGCCTCGTCGTGCTGGGTGACGTGCGGGATCATCGCCCAGTTGCGCGCGAGGTTGGCGCCGCTGATCTTCCGGATGCGCGACAGCGGCTGCTCCTCGATCTCGCCGAACTTCGCGAAGTCGACCTTGGGCCAGGGCAGCAGGTCGAGGCCGCCGCCGGACGCGCCGCCGCGGCCGCCACCGCCGGCCAGCGCGGCCTTCACGAACTGCTGCACGTCCTCGCGGGTGATGCGCCCGCCGCGGGCGCTCCCCTGGACGCGCGACAGGTCGACGCCGAGCTCGCGCGCGAACAGCCGCACCGCGGGGCTGGCGTAGGGCACCTGGCCCGGGAGGATCGCGCCGGCATCGAAGCGGCGCGGCGGCGCGCCGTCCCCCGTCCCCGGGGCCTCGCGCTCGATCGAAGCCCGGGCGATGTTGTCGGGCGACTCCGGCACGGCGACCGGCGCCACCTGGTCCCCGGTCTCCGCGGCGGGCTCCGCCTTCGCGGGTGCCTCGGGCTGCGCGCGCTCCGCGTCCTCCGCGGGTGCCGCCGCGCCGGACCCGCCGTCCGCGGGTTCGATCAGGGCCACCAGGCTGCCTTCGGAGACGCTGTCGCCGACCTTCACGCGGACCTCGCGGACGGTCCCGGCGAACGGCGCCGGCACCTCCATCGTGGCCTTGTCGGATTCAAGGGTGAGCAGGCCCTGGTCCTTCTCGACCGTATCGCCGGGCGCCACCAGGACCTCGATCACCGGCACGTCGTCGAAACCGCCGATGTCCGGTACGCGTGCTTCCTGGGGGCTGGCCATCGGGGGTCTCCACGGTCGTTCGGACGGACCGCTATTGTGGCCCCCGCCCGTCGCGGGCGCCAACCCGCGCACCGCCGGCCGAAGCCGCCGCCGGGCCCGGCGCGCAGCCGCGTCCTGAACCGTGCGTGGAGAAGTTCCCGTTCACGAAAGCGGCGCGACAAGCCTGATTCATGGCGCCGCGGCCAGGATGGCGGCGCCCCACTCCCCAGGGGCCATACGCAGTCAAAGAGGAGATCCCCCATGTCCCCCATGTCCCCCCTGAAACTCCTGGTCCCCGCGACGCTGGCGCTCGCCCTGGCGCCGGCCGCGTTCGCCCAGGACGGCGCCGCCGACAAGCGCGTCTCGGT
>JAAZHF010000445.1 GCA_012510865.1 Gammaproteobacteria bacterium | reverse complement strand
GGGCTCGACCACTTCGACCATGGCCTCGAAGCCATCGCCTGCGTTCCCGCCGGCATCCGCGCGCCCATCGTCAGCGCGCAGCAGGTGCTCGGGGCGCAGCCCGAAGTCCAGCTCCCTCCCCTGCCACTCCTCCGGCAGCCGTAGCCCGGGGGCAGGGATGCGCAGGCCTTCTTCGCCGAGCAGCGTGGGCCCGCCGGCAAGCTCCAGCCGCCCGCGGACCACGTGCATCGCCGGGCTGCCCAGGAAGGGCGCCACGAACAGGTTCGCGGGGCGCTCGTACAGCGCCAGCGGGGGGTCGACCTGCTGGATGCGGCCGCCGTCGAGCACCACGATGCGCTGGCCGAGCGTCATCGCCTCCACCTGGTCGTGGGTCACGTAGACCATGGTGGTGCGGAGGCTGCGGTGCAGGCGCGCGATCTCCACCCGCATCGCCGCGCGCAGGCGGGCATCGAGGTTGGACAGCGGCTCGTCGAGCAGGAACACCTGCGGCTGGCGCACCAGCGCCCGGCCCAGCGCGACGCGCTGGCGCTGGCCGCCCGACAGCGCGGCGGGCCTGCGATCCAGCAGTTCCCCGAGGCCCAGGGTCTCCGCCGCGGCGGCCACGCGCGCGGCCACGTCGGTCTTGCCCATGCCGCGCAGCTTCAGGCCGAAGGCCAGGTTCCCGGCCACGGTCATGTGCGGGTACAGCGCGTAGTTCTGGAACACCATGGCGATGTCGCGGTCGCGCGGGGCGACGTCGTTGACCACGCGGCCGCCGATCGCGATCGTGCCGCCGTCGACGGCCTCGAGCCCGGCGATCATGCGCAGCAGGGTGGACTTGCCGCAGCCCGAGGGACCCACCAGCACGAGCAGCTCGCCGTCCCGGGCCTCGAAACTGGCGTCGTGCACGGCAACGAAACCGTCGGGATACACCTTGCGGACGTGTTCCAGCCGGACCTGCGCCATCGCCCCTCCCGGGCCTGCCCCGTCACGCGCGCGCGGAGCCCCTGCGTTATCCTCGGAATGTACCCGTTTTCAACGCCTGCCCGCGTGCAGGCCGACGGAGCCGACCGCCCCATGTCCGACCCCGCCGCACCCGCGAAGGGCCCCGTTTTCCCCGACGGCTTCCTCTGGGGCGCCGCCACCGCCGCGCACCAGATCGAAGGCTCGCCGCTGGCCGACGGCGCCGGGCCCAGCATCTGGACCCGCTTCGCGCACACCCCGGGCATGACCCTGAACGGCGACACCGGCGACGTCGCCTGCGACCACTACAACCGCTGGAAGGACGACGTGCGCCTGATGCGCGAGCTGGGCCTGAAGGCCTACCGCTTCAGCGTGTCGTGGTCGCGGATCCATCCCGAGGGCACCGGTCGCGTCAACCCGAAGGGCCTGGACTTCTATTCGCGCCTGGTCGACGAACTGCTGGCCAACGACATCGAGCCGCTGGCCACGCTGTTCCACTGGGACCTGCCCGCGGCGCTGGACGACCGCGGCGGCTGGCTCAACCGCGACTGCGCCGACTGGTTCGCCGAATACGGTCGCACGCTCTACCGCGCGCTCGACGGGCGGGTGAAGAAGTGGGCCACGCTCAACGAGCCCTGGGTGGTCACCGACGGCGGCTACCTGCACGGTGCGCTCGCGCCCGGGCACCGCAGCCGCTACGAGGCCCCGATCGCCGCGCACAACCTGATGCGCGCCCACGGCGCGGCGGTGCAGGCCTACCGCGCGGAAGGCGCGCACGAGATCGGCCTGGTGGTGAACATCGAGCCGAAGTACCCGGCCAGCGACTCCGCCGAGGACGCGGCCGCGGTGCGCCGGGCGCACGCCTACATGAACGAGCAGTTCCTGCACCCGGCCCTTCTCGGCCGCTATCCGCCGGAGCTCAAGGAGATCTTCGGCGACGCCTGGCCGGACTGGCCGGCGGAGGACTTCGGACTCATCCGCCAGCCGCTGGATTTCGTCGGCATCAATTACTACACGCGCAGCGTGACCGCGGCCGGCGACAGCTATCCGCTGAAGGCCGCGGTGGTGCGGCAGCCGCTGGGTACCTACACCGAGACCGGCTGGGAGGTGTTCCCGCGGGGCCTGACCGACCTGCTGCTGTGGTTCAAGGACACCTACGGACCGCTGCCGGTCTACATCACCGAGAACGGCGCCGCCTTCTTCGATCCGCCGACCGCCGAAGACGGGCGCGTGCGCGATCCGCTGCGCATCGACTACCTGCGCAAGCACCTGGGCGCGGTCCACGATGCGATCGAAGCCGGCGTCGACGTGCGCGGCTACATGGCCTGGTCGCTGCTGGACAACCTGGAGTGGTCGCTCGGGTATTCCAAGCGCTTTGGTATCGTGCACGTGAACTACGCCACGCAGGAGCGCACGCCAAAGGACAGCGCGCGCTGGTACTCCACGGTCATCGGCAGCAACGGACGCACGCTTTCCGACCCGCTTCCCTGACGAGAGGTCCAAGGCGCCGGCATGCACGACCACGGACTGCAGACCGACGCCGGCCGCCAGGTCCTGCTGGCCGACATCGGCGGCACCAACGCCCGCTTCGCGCTGGCGGACACCGGCGCCGCCATGCCCTTGCTCGAGGAAAGCATCCGGCGCTACGCGGTCGCGGACTTCCGGTCGCTGGGCGACGCGGCGCGGCGCTACCTCGCCGACGCCGGGCTCGCCCGCGGGGCGCTGCGGCGCGGCGTGTTCGCGGTGGCCGGGCACGTCGCCGACGACGGCGCGCGCATGACCAACCATCCCTGGGTGGTCTCGCGCCGCAGGCTGCGCGAATCGCTGGGACTGGAGGACGCAAGGCTGGTGAACGACTTCACCGCGCAGGCGATGGCGCTGCCGCTGCTTGAGCCGGCGCAGCTTGCCGGCATCGGGGCGCCCCACTCCGCCGGCCCGAAGCCGGGATCCAAACGCACCTTCGCCGTGATGGGGCCGGGCACCGGCCTGGGGATCGGCGGGCTGCTGCTGCGCGACGGGCGCGCGATCGCGCTCGAGACCGAGGGCGGGCACGCGGGCTTCGCGCCCGGCACGCCGCTGGAGGCGGCGCTCCTGGACCACCTGGCGCGCGACTATGGACGCGTGTCCAACGAGCGCCTGCTCAGCGGGCCGGGCCTGGTCAACATCC
>JAAZHF010000444.1 GCA_012510865.1 Gammaproteobacteria bacterium | reverse complement strand
GCGGCCCCGGGGCCGCGACGACGACATTGGGGTTGCACGCATGATGCAGGCGCGTTTCTTGCGGTGGATGGCGGCGCTCGTCGCCCTGGTGCCCGTTGCGGCGTTGGCGGCGGACCCCGTCCGGTGGCAGCTGAACATGGGGCGCGGCGTCACTGCCAGCTCGCAGAACGCGTACGAGGCGCACATGCTCGTGCTGTGGATCTGCGTCGGCATCGGGGCGATCGTGTTCTCGGCGATGGCCTACGCGATCTTCGCCTTCCGCAAGTCCAGGGGCGCGGTCGCGGCCACCTGGAGCCACAACGTCAAGGCCGAGGTGCTCTGGACGGTGATCCCGGTGATCCTGCTGGTGATCATGGCCTGGCCGGCCACCACCAAGCTGATCGCGATGTACGACACCCGCGACTCGGCGCTGACCATCAAGGTCACCGGCTACCAGTGGATGTGGAAGTACGACTACCTCGGCGAGGACGTCTCCATCACCAGCCGCCTCGACCGCGAGAGCGACCGCATCCGCCAGAGCGGCCAGCGCCCCGACGGCGCCGCCAACCCCTACTACCTGCTCGACGTCGACAACGAGCTGGTGGTCCCGGTGGACACCAAGATCCGCTTCGTGATCACCGCCGACGACGTGATCCATTCCTGGTGGGTGCCGGCGCTGGGCTGGAAGCAGGACGCGGTCCCGGGCATCGTCAACGAGGGCTGGGCCGAGATCCGCAAGCCCGGCGTCTACCGCGGCCAGTGCGCCGAGCTCTGCGGGAAGGACCACGGATTCATGCCGATCGTGGTGCGCGCGCTGCCGGTCGCCGAGTACGAACAGTGGCTGCAGGCCGAGAAGGCCAAGTCAGCACCCGTGGCCGTCGAGGCCGCTCCCGCCGCCGCCGCGCCCGCGGCCGGCTGATCGAACGAACCAACGAGGCAGGCACGTCCATGGCCACCGATACCGCAACCGTCGCCGTCCACGACGACCACCACGCGCACAAGCAGGGCTTCGTCGAGCGCTGGTTCTTCTCCACGAACCACAAGGACATCGGCACGCTGTACCTGCTCTTCAGCTTCACCATG
The DNA here is from genome assembly GCA_012510865.1 of Gammaproteobacteria bacterium. Taxonomy (GTDB): domain Bacteria; phylum Pseudomonadota; class Gammaproteobacteria; order Xanthomonadales; family Xanthomonadaceae; genus Luteimonas. The sequence goes on along the minus strand of JAAZHF010000444.1, from coordinate 1,122 downwards.
TTCATCATCGGGGCGGCGATGAGCGTGGTCATCCGCTGGGAGCTCGCGGTGCCGGGCCTGCAGTCGGTCACCCCGCACTTCTTCAACCAGATGACGTCGATGCACGCGCTGGTGATGATCTTCGGCGGCGTGATGCCGGCCTTCGTCGGCCTGGCCAACTGGATGATCCCGCTGCAGATCGGCGCGCCGGACATGGCGCTGCCGCGCATGAACAACTGGTCGTTCTGGATCCTGCCCTTCGCCTTCGCGATGCTGCTGCTGACCCTGTTCCTCCCGGGTGGCGCGCCGGCCGGCGGCTGGACCATGTACCCGCCGCTGTCGCTGCAGGGCGGCTCCAGCATGGCCTTCGCGATCTTCGCCATCCACATGATGGGCATCAGCTCGATCATGGGCGCGATCAACGTCATCGCGACCGTGCTCAACATGCGCGCGCCGGGCGTGGACCTGCTGAAGATGCCGATCTTCCCCTGGACCTGGCTGATCACCGCGTTCCTGCTGATCGCGGTGATGCCGGTGCTGGCGGGCGCGGTGACGATGCTGCTGACCGACAAGTTCTTCGGCACCAGCTTCTTCAACGCGGCCGGCGGCGGCGACCCGGTGATGTACCAGCACATCTTCTGGTTCTTCGGGCACCCCGAGGTCTACATCATGATCCTGCCGGCCTTCGGCGTGGTCTCGGAGGTGATCCCGACCTTCAGCCGCACGCCGCTGTTCGGCTACCAGGCGATGGTGTACGCCACCGCCGCGATCGCCTTCCTGTCGTTCATCGTGTGGGCGCACCACATGTTCACCGCCGGCATGCCGCTGGGCGGCGAGATCTACTTCATGTACGCGACCATGCTGATCTCCGTGCCGACGGGCGTGAAGATCTTCAACTGGGTCAGCACGATGTGGAAGGGCTCGCTGACCTTCGAGACGCCGATGCTGTTCTCGGTGGCGTTCGTGATCCTGTTCTCCATCGGCGGCTTCTCCGGCCTGCTGCTGGCGATCGTGCCAGCGGACTTCCAGTACCACGACACCTACTTCGTGGTCGCCCACTTCCATTACGTGCTGGTGACGGGCGCCGTGTTCTCCATCTTCGCCGCCGCTTATTTCTGGCTGCCGAAATGGACGGGTCATATG
>JAAZHF010000040.1 GCA_012510865.1 Gammaproteobacteria bacterium | reverse complement strand
CTCACTCACGCTTCGCGGTCCGGATGTGCCTTGGCAGCGGGGCGAAGGCGGGCGCGAAGTCTCCTACGCCCTGCGCCAGCGCGTCCCGCTCTGGGGCAAGCGCGGCCTGGCGCGGACCGTCGCCAGCCAGGACGCGGTCGCGCTCGGCCTCGACCGCGTCACCGCGACGCGCGACCTCTTGGCTGATGCCGAGGCGGCCTACGTACGCTACTGGCACGCAGACCAGGCGGTCGCTGTGCTCGATCGGCGCATCGTCCTCCTCCGCCAGATCGAAGAGATCGCCGGCGTTCGCTACGCCCTGGGCCGTGCGGCACAGCAGGACGCGATCCGTGCCCAGGTCGAGCAGACCAGCCTCCAGCGCGAGCGGATCGAGCGCCTCGCGGCCAAACAGGAGGCAGTCGCTACGCTCAACGCCGTGCTCGGCCGCCGCTCCGACGCGCCCTTGGCCACGCCTGACGAGGCGCCCGGCTTGTTCGTGCGCAGCGCGTCCCTTGCCGAAGCCCTGAACGGCGCGGATGCGCATCCGGCGGTACGGTCGCAGCAGGCCCGCGCCGAGGCCGCCCGCACGAACGTGGTGCTGGAGCGTCGCAACCGGTTTCCCGACATCACTGTGGGCGTTGGCGCGATGCAGCTCGGCAACGGCATCGAAAGCACCGAGCTGATGCTCGAGGTCGAGATCCCGTTCCAGCAGCGTGCGCGCCGCGAACGCGAGCGCGAGTCGCGCCTGCTCGAAGACGCGGCGCTGGCCCGCAGAGATGCCACGTTGCGGGCCGTCGAGGAAAGCGGCGCCTCCGCCTGGTCGCAGTGGACCAGCGCACGCGAGCGCCGCGCGCTGATCGAGAACACGCTGCTGCCGCAGGCCGACGCCACCTGGCAGTCCGCGCTGGCCAGCTACCAGGTCGGCGAAGTCGACTTCGGGACGCTGCTGGAAGCACTCAATGAATGGCAGGGCGCCGACCTCGCACGGGTCGATGCACTGCGTGACGAACTGTTGGGCGCCGCCGCCGTGCGCGCCAGCGAAGGAGAGATCCGATGACCCGTGTCCAGACCCGGTCGCTCGCCATCGGCGTCGCACTCGCCGCCCTCGCCGTCGGCTGGATGGCCGGCCGCGCGACGAACGATGCGCCGAGCGCAGCCACGTCCGCCGAAGCGCCGGCCGCGGAACGCAAGGTGCTCTATTACCGCAATCCCATGGGCCTTCCGGACACCTCGCCGGTGCCGAAGAAGGACCCGATGGGCATGGACTACATTCCGGTCTACGCCGGCGACGCGCCTGCCGCGGCGCCGGGAACGGTGGTGATGCCACCCGACAAGGTGCAGGCGCTGGGCGTGCGCACCGAAGCGGTCCAGCGCGCAGTCCTGGCTGCGACCGTGCGCACCAGCGGCACCGTCGAGGTTGACGAGACCCGGCAGTACGCGATCGCGCCACGCTTCGAAGGCTGGGTGGAGCGGTTGTACGCGAACCAGACCGGCATGCGGGTCCGCGCCGGGCAGCCGCTGCTGTCCGTCTACAGCCCACAGCTGGCCGCGGCGCAGCAGGAATACCGGCTGGCCGACGAGACCGCCCGCAGGCTGGCCGGGTCCGATCCCGCGAGCGCTGCATCAATGGTCCGCCTGCGCGATGCCGCCCGCACCCGCCTGCGCAACTGGGAAATCAGCGACGCGCAGCTCGGCAAGACGGCCCTGGTGCTCACCGCACCCGCGGACGCGGTCGTGATCGAGAAGCCGGTGGTCCAGGGCGCGCGCTTCGAGCCCGGCGAAACCATCCTGCGCCTGGCGGACCTGTCGACGGTGTGGGTGATCGCCAAGGTCCCGGCAGCGCAGGCCGCGGGCATCCAGCCCGGCCAGCCGGCCCGCTTTGAAACCGTGGCCCTGCCGGGCCGGGTGGCCGAGGGTGAAGTCACCTTCGTGCAGCCCGTCATCGATGCAGTGACGCGTACGGTGGACGTGCGCATCGCCCTGCCCAACCCCACTGGCGACCTGCGTCCCGGGCTGTATGGGACGGTGGTGCTGGAGGAGCCGGGGGCTGGACCGGTCCTGACCGTTCCGCGCTCGGCGGTGCTCGACAGCGGCACGCGCCAGGTGGTGCTGGTCGAGACCGGTCCTGGCCGCTTCGATCCGCGTGACGTCACGTTGGGTCGGCGCGGCGGCGATCGGATCGAAGTGCTCGAGGGGATCGCCGAAGGCGAACAGGTCGTGGTGTCCGCAAACTTCCTGATCGACGCCGAAAGCAACCTGCAGTCGGCGCTCCAGGGACTTGAGGGTCACGCGGGACACGGCGCGCCCTCCGGCACCAGCGAGCATCCGCAGCCCGGCTCCAGCGATGGCGCCTCTGAACCCCACGCGGGCGATGGTGACGAGGCCGCCGATCCGCACGCGGGTCATTCCATGCCGTCCACTACGGAGGAGACTCCGCCCTCCGCCACCGGCCACGAGGGGCACTGACATGCTTGGTCGTCTCATCGAATGGTCCGTACGCAACGTCTTCCTGGTCCTGGTGATGACACTGGCGATCGTCGCCGGCGGCATCTACGCGCTGATGAACACGCCGCTGGACGCACAGCCGGACCTCTCGGACGTGCAGGTGATCGTGTTCACCGAGTACCCGGGCCAGGCGCCCCAGGTGGTCGAGGACCAGGTCACCTATCCGCTCACCAGCGCCCTGCTCGCGACGCCGAAGTCGAAGGACGTCCGCGGCTTCTCGTTCTTCGGCGCCTCCTTCATCTACGTCATCTTCGAGGAAGGCACGGACCTGTACTGGGCGCGCTCCCGCGTGCTTGAGAACCTCAACGTCGCGTCGAAAAACCTGCCGGCCGGCGTGGCACCGGCACTGGGACCCGACGCGTCCGGCGTCGGCTGGGTTTACCAGTACGTGCTGCAGAGCGACCGCCACTCGCTGGACGAGCTGCGCGCCATGCAGGACTGGTACCTGCGCTACCAGCTCACGACCGCGCCCGGCGTGGCCGAGGTCGCCAGCGTCGGCGGCTTCGTGCGCCAGTACTCGATCACCGTCGATCCGGTGCGGCTGCGCGAGTTCGACATCCCGATTTCGCGGGTGTCCGAGGTGATCGCTGCAAGCAACCGCGACGTTGGCGGCCGTGTGATCGAGATGGCCGAGACCGAGTACATGGTCCGCGGCCGTGGCTATCTGCGCGGCATCGAGGACATCGAGAGCCTGGTGCTGCGCGCCGAAGGGGGCGCTCCGGTGCTGATCGGCGACGTCGCCCGGGTCGAACTGGTGCCTGACGAGCGTCGCGGCATCGCCGACCTGGACGGCGAAGGCGACGTCGTGGCCGGCATTGTGATTGCGCGGTTCGGCGAGAACGCCCTGGCCGTGATCGGCGGAGTGAAGGACAAGATCGCGGAACTTGCACGCGGCCTGCCCGAAGGCGTCAGCGTCCAGGCCGGCTACGACCGCTCCGACCTCATCGTGCGGGCGATCAAGACGCTGCGCACGACGCTGCTCGAGGAGAGCCTGATCGTCGCGCTGGTGTGCCTGGTGTTCCTGTTCCATGCGCGCAGCGCGCTGGTCGCGATCGTCATGCTGCCGGTCGGCGTCTTGATCGCGGTGATCGCGATGCGGGCTCTGGGCATGAACTCCAACATCATGAGCCTGGGCGGCATCGCGATCTCGATCGGCGTGATGGTGGACGCGGCGATCGTGATGATCGAGAACGCACACAAGCACATCGAACGCGACGATGGCTCCCGCAGCCGGACCCAGCTGATCATCGATGCATGCCGCGAGGTCGGGCCGGCGCTGTTCTTCAGCCTGATGATCATCACCGTCTCCTTCCTGCCGGTCTTCGCCCTGGAGGCGCAGGAAGGGCGCCTGTTCAAGCCGCTGGCGTTCACCAAGACCTTCGCGATGGCCGGTGGCGCGCTGTTGTCGATCACGCTGGTACCGGTGCTCATGCTGCTGTTCGTGCGCGGCAAGATCGTGCCTGAACACAAGAATCCGGTGAACCGGTTCCTGGTTGCGGCCTATCGGCCAGTGATCAACGTCGTTCTGCGGCACCGCATGGCCACAATCATGTTTGCGCTGGTCGCCCTGTTTGCCAGCCTGTGGCCGGCCTCGCGCCTGGGCAGCGAGTTCATGCCCACGCTCAACGAGGGCACGCTGCTGTACATG
>JAAZHF010000443.1 GCA_012510865.1 Gammaproteobacteria bacterium | reverse complement strand
CGTCGTACCCGTCGACCAGCAGCAGGTCGTAGCGGCCCGGACGCGAAGCGATGAAGCGCGCGCCGTCGTCGAGGAACACCTCCAGCCGCGCATCGTCGTCCGGGATCCCGAAGCGGCCCCGCAGGGCGATCACGCCGGGGTGGTTCTCGACCACCTCCAGCCGCGCGCCGCGCAGGTGGCGGTGCAGGAACTTGACCTGCGACCCCCCGCCCAGGCCGACGATGCCGATCCGCGCGGGCCGCGGCCGCCACAGCAGCACTGCCAGCATGGTGCGGGTGTAGTCGATCAGCAGCTGGTCCGGGGCATCGCTGCGCATGCGGCTCTGGGTCTGTCCGCGCACGAACTGCAGCGACACGTAGCCGTCGTGGTGGCGCAGTCGCGCCGGGGGCAGGGCCAGGCCGGTGGGATCGACCGGCCGCTCGCCGGCCGCGCGCGCGAACCGCGCCGCGATCCGCTGCCACCAGCGGAGTCCATCGGTCGCGTGCGTCGGATCGGTCATCGCTCGAGACTAGCGCAAGACGCCGAGGCGCCGGCGCGCGGGCCGGTGGCCTCAACGCAGCTGGCTGTCCTTGCTGCCGCGGCGGTTGTAGCCGGCATGCCCGGACTCCTCCTCGTCGCGGGCCGCCTGGCAGGTCACGCACAGGCGCACGCCGGGGACCGCCTTGCGGCGCGCCTCCGGGATCCGCGCCCCGCACTCCTCGCAATCCTCCCGCCCTGGCCCGGTGCCCAGGCGGCTGCGCGCGCGATCGATGGCGTCCTTGACGGTCGCGTCGATCTGCTCCTGGACCGCCCCGTCGCCTGCCCAACCAGTGGCCATGCCCTGTTCTCCAACAAGTGTCGCCCAGCGTCAGTTATCGGGGCGGGAGGCGCGCGGGGCAAGCCCTCGGCGACGCCAACGCTGGCACGCTCGTTGCTTGATGCCCTCGGCGATGACGCCTTCCCCCGCCGCCTGCATCGCACCCGCCCCCCGCCGCCGCGCCGCCCGGCTGCTCGCCGCGCTGTTGCTGCTGGCCGGTGCGTGGAGCCACGCCGGCGCGCGCGAGCTGCTGCGCCTGGAGTCCTACGGACCCGACGAAGGCCTGCCGCAGTCGACCGTGAAGGCGCTGGCGAGCGACGACCAGGGCTTCCTCTGGGTAGCCACGCAGGACGGCCTGGCCCGCTTCGACGGCCACCGCTTCGAAGTCTGGCGCGGCGACGTCGACCCGCTTGGCCCGGCCGACGCCAGCCGCAGCCTGGCCAGCGGCAGCATCGAAGCGCTGGCCTTCGACCGGGACGCCCGCCGCCTCTGGCTGGGCACCAACGATGCCGGCGTCGAGGCCATCCACCTGCCCGACTGGACCCGCCTGCGGGTCGGCCGCGCCGACGGCCTGTCGCACCGGCAGGCCACGCATCTTGCGCTCGACGGAACGGGCGGCGCCTGGGTGGGCACCGGCGGCGGTCTGGACCACGTCACGGCGACGGGCAAGGTGACGGCGCTCGGCGGCGGTTCGCTGGTCGTCGGCCTGGTGCGCGTCGAGGGGACGGATGCGGTGCTGGCGCTCGGGCGGGACTGCAGGCTGTGGCGCGCCACGCGCTCCCGGCTGCAGCTGGTGGCCCGGCTGCCGGCGGCGCCGGAGGACTGCGTCGCCCTGCAGGCCGGTCCGGAAGGGGCCTGGGCCGCGAGCGAGCACGCCGGCGTGTTCCTGCTCGGGGCGGACGACGGGCGGGTGCTCCGCCGGCTGCCGCTGCGCGCCCTGCTGCCCGACGCGCGGCCGGTCAGCGCCCTGCTCCGCCGGCGCGACGGCAGCCTGCTGGTCGGCTTCCGCGGCGGACGCATCGCCCGCATCGCCGGGCCTTCCGCCGCATCGGCGCCGGTGCTGCTGGACCAGGCGATCGACAGCGACCTGACCACCCTGCACGAGGATCCGGCCGGTGCCCTGTGGATCGGCAGCTACACCTCGGGCATGTACTTCGCGCGTCCGCTCTCGCGGCTGGTGCGCGCCGGCCGGGCGGAATCCGGCGCCGCGGAGGGATGGCCGCAAGGCAGCATGCGGGCGATCTGGCGCAGCGGCGGCCACGTCCTCCTGGGCACCGACGCGGGCCTCCTCGAGCGGCACGGCGCCGGTGAATGGCGCGACGTGCCCGCGTTCAGCGGCCAGTCGATCCGTGCCATCACGCCCGCCGCGGGCGGCGGCTGGTGGATCGGCACCCACGACGGCCTCTGGCGCTGGCCCGGCCACGGCACGGCCACCGCCCTTCCCGGGCTGCCCGACCGGCGCATCGACACCCTCCTGATCGAGGGCATGGATGGCTGGATCGGGACCCGCGGCGGCCTCGCGCGGATGCGGGGCGGCCGCATCGTCGACGATCCCGCGCTGGCGCCCCTGCGCACCAGCCACGTGACCGCCATGGTCCGCACCGGCGGGCAGCTGTGGATCGCCACCAATGCCGACGGCCTCTGGCGCATGGACGGCGAAGCCGCGCCCGGGCCGGTCGCGCCCGACGCGCTGCACCGCTCGCTCTGGTCGCTGGCCCTGGGCGCGGACGGCGCGCTGTGGGTCGGAAGCTACTCGCGCGGCGTCTACCGGATCGACCGCGCCGACGCCGGCATCCAGAATTATGGCGAGCGCCAGGGGCTCGGCAGCAGCGTCGTCTATGCGCTGCTGCCCGACCACCTCGGCCGCATCTGGGTCAGCACCAACAACGGACTCTCGGTCATCGACCCCGACGACGGCTCGATCCAGGTGATCGGGCCGCGCGACGGGCTGGTCAACCGCGAGTACAACAGCAGCTCGGCCCTGCGCGGCGCCGACGGCCTGCTCTACTTCGGCGGCACGCGCGGCGTCGACGTCGTCGACCCCGCCGGGCTCCCCCGGCAGAGCCCGCCCGCGCGGCCGGTCCTGACCGCGCTGCGAACCACGCCGCGCGACGCCGACGGCGAGCCGCGCGAGCTCGACATCGTGTACGCCGACCACGTGCAGCTGGACCACGGCGACCGCATGCTCTCTGTGCGGATGACCGCGATCGATTTCGGCGCCCCGGACGCGGCGCAGCTGCGCTACCGCGTCCGCGGACTGCACGAGGACTGGGTGTACCCGCACGCGCCGCGGGCCGAGTTCTCGGTCACCGAGCTTCCCCCGGGCAGCTACGTGCTCGAGGCCGAAGCCGCCGGCCGCGACGGCCGCTTCGGCCCGCCGCGGCAGCTGCAGCTGGAGATGGCGCCGCCGTGGTGGCGCCATCCGGTGGCGCACTTCGCCTACGTGCTCGCGCTGCTGCTGTCGCTGGCGCTGGCCGTGCACCGGGTCGATTCGGCCATGCGCCGCGAGCGCCGGCAGGTCGAACTGCTCGAGCGCACCGTCGCCGAGCGCACCGCGCAGCTGCAGCTCGCCAACCAGCGCCTGAGCCGCACCAACGCAGAGCTCAGCATCGCCACCCGACGCGACCCGCTCACCCGCATCTCCAACCGGCGCGACCTGCAGGACTGGCTGGGGCGCGAGGCCGCTTCGCTGCGCCGGGAGATCGAGGCCACCGGAGCCGGCGGCAGCCGCCTGGTGTTCCTCATGATCGACATCGACGACTTCAAGCGGGTCAACGACGTCCACGGGCACCAGGCCGGTGACGAAGTGCTGGTGCACTTCGCGGACCGCCTGCGCCTGCTGTGCCGCGACGACGACCTCCTGGTGCGCTGGGGCGGCGAGGAGTTCCTGATGATCTCGCGCTTCACCCGGCTCGAGGACGCGGCGCTGCTCGCCGAGCGCATCCGCGAGGCGATCGCGTCGCAGCCGATCCAGGCCGGGCGCGGCCTCGCGCTCGAGCTGACCTGTTCGATCGGTTTCGCGCCGTGGCCATTCGCGCTGGAATGGCCGGGGCTCGGCGACTGGAGCGCCTGCGTGGGCCTGGCCGACCGCTGCCTCTACGCGGTCAAGCGGGGGAGCAAGAACGGCTGGCTCGGGCTGGTGCCGGGTGACGCCCCCGAGCCCGATGCCGTGCGCGCCCTCCTCGCCGGGACTCCACCGGAGGAAGTCGGCCACCGCACCGTGCGCGTGCTGGGCTCGTCCAGGGACGGCGGGAACGTCGCCTGAGCCGCCGGGCCCGCAGGTTCACCGGGGGCATGCGACCATGCGCGGCATGCGCCTGATCGCCCTCGCACTCCTCGCTTTCCCTGCCGCACTCGCCGTCGCCTTCGCAGCGACCGCCCCGGTCCTCGCCCAGGAACCCGCGGCGCCTGCGCCCACGGATGCCGCCAGCGCGTCCACGTCCGCGTCCGCGCAGGACGACGCGGCAGCGCGGCAGCAGGCGGACGCCGAGGCGCGCGACCTCGCGGAGAGCCGCAGGCTGGCCGAGCGCCTCCACGGGACCGAAGGCCTGGCCGACGTCACCGTCACCGTGCGCGATGGCGTCGCCGAGCTCGACGGCGTCGTGCTCGCCCCCGAGGACCGCGTGCGCGCCGGGCAGGTCGCCGGCCAGCATCCAGGCATCGAACGCGTCGACAACCGGGTGGTGCTGAGCACCCGGCTCTCGGACCGCTTCGCCACCGCCGGCGCGCTGGCGCTGGACAAGGTGATGCGCCTGGTCGCCGCCCTGCCCTTGCTGCTGGTCGCGCTCGCCGTGGTGGCCCTGGCATGGTGGCTCGGCAAGTGGGCCGGGCGGCGCGTCGGGCTCCGCATCGCGCGACGCAACTGGCAGGCGGAAAACCCCTATTTCGCCAACCTGGCGCAGCGCCTCGTGCAGTGGCTGGTGCTCCTCGGCGGCGTGCTGGTTGCGCTGGACCTGCTCGGCGCCACGGCCCTGGTGGGCGCGGTGATGGGCTCCGCGGGCGTGATCGGCCTCGCCCTCGGCTTCGCGTTCAAGGACATCGCCGAGAACTACGTCGCCGGCGTGCTCCTGAGCCTGCGCCGCCCGGTCGCACCGGGCGAGCTGCTGCGCATCGACGGTGCGCACGAAGGCCGGGTCGCGGCGCTCACCTCGCGCGCCACCATCCTCGTCACCCATGACGGGAACCGGCTCACCCTTCCCAACGCGCTGGTCTTCAAGTCGGTGGTGCTGAACTTCTCGAGCAATCCCAGGCGGCGCCTGGAATTCGCCATCCCGGTCGACGCCGCCGAGTCGATCCGCTGCGTCCAGGAGCTCGCTCTGGATGCGATCCGACGCACCGACGGGGTGCTCCCGGACCCCGGCCCGTCCTGGACCGTGGAGGCCTATGACGCCAGCGCGATCACGCTGCGCTTCTTCGCCTGGGTGGACCAGCGCGAGAGCGACCTGGGCAAGGTCCGCAGCGAGGCCATCCACGCGGTCCGCACCCGGCTGGCCGAAGCCGGCGTGCGGGCGCCGCGCAACATCCAGTACACCGCCGCGCTCGACGAGGCGCCCGCTGTCCCGGCGGCATCGACCCCGGGCGGCGCCCCGGCCGCCGCCGACACATCGGTCAACCGCGACCTCGACGCGCACCTCGCGGCCGAGCAGCGCGCGCACGCGGGCGAGGACCTGCTGCCGCCCGATGGAGAGCAGGCTTCGTCCTGAATGGGCCGTGCCGCGAGCGCGCGCGCCAAGCGGGCCGATTTCGGAAGATTCCTACACCGCATTCTCCCCGTCGCCGACGTGCGCGCGGGAGGGCCGGGCGCATGCTTCCCATGCCCCGGCAGCAGGCCCTGCACCGGTCACCGATGCCGCTCAGCAATGGAACTGGCCGCGACCTTGAGCAAGTCGTGCAGCTGGGCCGGGGCGCCCCACGCAACCAGGACACCCCAATGGTCGAGATCAAGGAGGTCGAGGCGGGTTTCCAGGTCTCCGGTGCGCACTACCACGAGGTCTTCCACAGCCGCTTCAAGGCCACGATGGCCGCCTACGCAGTCGCGCTCGGGGACGCGACCGCGGCAGGACATCCGGTCGCCATCAGCCTTCCCGGCGACTGGGGCGAGACCGTGCTCATCGAACCCGGCCCCGGCCAGGTCCCGCAGCCGCGGGCCTGAGCCCTGCCCGCGAGGCCCTGGCCCGGCGTCAACCGCCGGGCGGGGCCGGCGCCGGCATGTCCGCGGGACGCGCGCAGCCCGGCGTCGGGCCGATGCCTTCGATGGTCAGCTCCGCGGCCAGGGGGAACACCGCGCCGGACATGCTGTCCTCGCACGGCCCGGGCAGCAGGATCACCGAGATCGAGCCGGCTTCGTCGCGCGCATGGACCACGCGGGCACCGTCGGCGTCGTTCGCGCTTTCCACCCGGAAGCGCCGTCCGTCCACGTCCGGACCGCTCAGCACCACTTCGGCGGCATCCACCCGGGCCTGCCAGAACGGTTCGTTGGTCAGCACCACGAACTCCCCGGGCAGGTCCGGCGCCGTCTCCGTGGCCGGATCCGACGCGGCCACCGGGGCCGATGCGTCGCCAGGCAGGGCGTCCGGCGGAGTCGGGCTGCGTTCGCAGGCGGCAAGCGGCAGCGCCAGCGCGAGGAGCACGGGCAGGAGTCTCTTGTTCATGGTCGCCCCGGGGGTCTCGAAGGGGGCCCAGCATGCCGCATCCGCAGGCCGCGGCGTCAAGGCCGCGTCCCGAGCCAGCGCAGGGCGCCCAGGGCAGCCTCCCGGCCGCTGGCGAAGCAGGCGGTCAACAGGTAGCCGCCGGTCGGCGCCTCCCAGTCGAGCATCTCCCCCGCGGCGAAGGTGCCGGGGCGCCGGCGCAGCATCAGCCCGTCGTCGAGCGCCTCCAGGCGCAGCCCACCGGCGCTGCTGATGGCCTCGGCCAGCGGCCTCGGGGAGCGCAGGCGAAGCGGCAGGCGCTTCACGGCCGCGGCGAGCGCCGACGGATCGCGCAGGGCCCCGGCACCGAGCACCTCCCGCAGGAGCGCGCTGCGCACGCCGTCCAGGCCGGCGCTGCGGCGCAGGTGCTCGGACAGGCTGCGCTTGCCGCGGGGCCGGGCCAGTTCGCGTTGCAGGCGCCCGAGGTCGCGCCCCGGCGCAAGGTCGAGCTGCAGCACCGCGTGGCCGTCCCGGTCGATGCGCTCGCGCAGCAGCGCGGACAGGGCATAGACCAGGCTGCCCTCGATGCCTTCGGCGGACACCACGCACTCGCCCTGCAGCGAGTGTTCCCCGCCTTCGTCGTCGCGCCAGTGCGCGACCACCGGCTTCAGCGGCGCGCCGGCATGCCGCGCGGCGAAGTGCGGCGACCAATCGACGTCGAAGCCGCAGTTCGCCGGGCGCAGCGGAGCCACCTCGACCCCCGCGTCCGCCAGGAGCGCCTGCCAGGCGCCGTCGGACCCGAGCTGCGGCCAGCTGCCCCCGCCCAGGGCCAGCACGGTGGCGTCCGGCACGCGGGTCGCGTCGCCCGCCGGCGTCGAGAAGCGCAGCGCGCCCCCGGGTCCCCAGCCCACCCAGCGGTGGTGCACGTGGATGGCCACGCCCTGGGCGCGGAGCCTGCGCACCCAGCCCCGCAGCAGCGGCGCGGCCTTGAGGTCGTCGGGGAACACGCGCCCCGAGCTGCCGACGAAGGTCGGGACGCCAAGTCCCGCCG
>JAAZHF010000442.1 GCA_012510865.1 Gammaproteobacteria bacterium | reverse complement strand
CCCGTGAACAGGCCCCGGCCACCACGTTGCACAACCAGGTCACCCGCATCAACTCCTCGTACGTCAACACCGCGCTGCAGGACATCAGCGGTATCGACGCCAGCTTCAAGTACCGTTGGGACATCGGCCGCTTCGGCGCGCTGAACTTCGACACCTCGTACTCGCTGACGCTGACGAACAAGTACCAGGAGCTCCCCGAGGACGACCTGATCGACTACCGCGACCTGCCGCCGACCTACTTCTACCCGGAGCGCTCGCGCTTCCGCGGGTCGGTGAACTGGGCCATCGGTGACTGGTCGACCACGGTGTACGCGACCCGCCTGGGTTCGGCCTGGGGTGCGCAGCAGGCCAACGACTGCTTCACCGGCGCCAACTCCGGCGTCTGCTTCAGCCGTCGCCTGCACCCCTGGACCACGTTCAACGTCCAGGTGGCGAAGAACTTCGGTCCGAACGTGCGTGCCGAGTTCTCGGTCATCAACGCGACCAACAACCAGTACCGCCACGACCCGGGCCAGAGCGGCTATCCGTACTACAACCCCTGGGTTGGCGCGGATCCGCTGGGCCGCAGGTTCTACCTGAGCCTCGCTTACAAGTTCTAAGCGGACGCACCAGGAGCCCGGCCAGCAATGGCCGGGCTCTTTTCGTTTCAGGCCCACGCACGCCGGGCTCACAGCTCCAAGGAATGAACCAATGAGGATACTGATCACGCTGCTGCTCGCGCTCGCGGCCCTGCCCGCGCTGGCGTCCTCCCAATACTCCGTCGAGGACTTCGTTCGCCACGGCACCTTCAGTGACGTGAAGATCTCGCCCTCCGGCACCTACCTGGCGATCACCGTGGACCGTGGCGACCAGGACGTGCTGACCGTGATGCGGACCGAGGACCTGAAGGTCCTCAAGGTCAACCAGCTCCCCGACAAGCGGAGCGTCGGCGACTTCTACTGGGTTTCCGACGACCGCCTGCTCTTCAACGCGGTCCGCAAGCAGGGCGGCTTCGCCCAGCCCTTCCTGACCGGCGAGTGGTTCGGCGTCAACGCCGACGGCAGCGCCGCCCGTCCGCTCGTCTTCTACGGCACCCGCGGCGCCACCGAGCGTGGCAAGACCGTCGGCGCCGAACTGCTCAACTTCCTGGACCCGCTGCTGGACGAGCCGGGCTACGTGCTGATGAGCTCCAGCACGCCGCGCTCCAGCGAGGGCGCCGGCACCGCGGTGGTGCGCATGGACGTCATGTCCGGGCGGCGCACGACCCTGACCCGCGCCCCCGCGGCCAACTGCGGTATCGCGCTGGACCAGGCCAAGGCTCCCCGCTTCGCGGTCTGCGGATCGACCCGTGGCGAGGACGGGGCCTGGGAAGAGAACACGACGCTCTATCGACTCGACGAGGCCCGCCGCTGGCAGCTGGTCAGCTCGTCGGCCAACGAAGGCACCCACCTGACCGTCATCCGCACCAGCGACGACGGCACCGTCTACGCCAGCCGCAGCGACGGCAAGGCCCCGGCGTCGGTAGGCACGCTGGACACCACCACGGGCGAGTTCACCGAGCTCTATCGCGACCCGGTGGCCGACGTCTCCCGCGCGATCTGGAGCACCGACGGCGCCCGCATGCTGGCCGTGGTGACCGAGGCCGGCGCGCCGAAGGTGTCGCTGGTGGACGAGTCGCACCCCGAGTCCGCCCTGTACCAGGGCCTCGCGGCGGCGTTCCCCGGCCAGCTGGTCCGCTTCGCGAACCACACCCGCGACGGCAAGCGGATCGTGGTCGTGGTCGAGGGCGACAGGAACCCGGGCGAGCTGTACCTGTTCGACCGCGACAGTGGCCAGGCGCGCTTCCTGATGTCCCGCCGCCAGTGGCTCGACACCGGCCGGATGGCGGAGGTGAAGCCCTTCGTGATCCAGTCCGGCGGGATGCAGGTGCACGGCTACCTGACCATTCCCAACGGCTCCGACGGCCGCAACCTGCCGCTCATCGTCAACCCCCACGGCGGCCCCATCGGGCCCCGCGACAGCTGGTTCTTCAATCCCGAAGCGCAGCTGCTGGCCAGCCGCGGCTACGCCGTGCTGCAGGTGAACTACCGCGGCTCGGGCGGCTACGGCAAGGCCTTCACCGACGCCGGCCACAAGAACTGGGCCACCGGCATCCAGGACGACATCATCGCCGCGACCCGGTGGGCGATCGACCAGGGCCACGCCGACGGCGAGCGGGTGTGCATCTACGGTGGCAGCTTCGGCGGCTATTCGTCGCTGATGGCGCCCATCCGCGCCCCGGGGCTCTTCAAGTGCGCCTTCGGCTACGTCGGCGTGTACGACCTGGAGATGATGTACAGCCGCGGCGACGTCCGCGAGCGCGATTCCGGCCTGCGCTACCTCCGCCACACGATCGGCCGCGACCCCGCGACGCTGAAGCGCGACTCGCCCGCCGCCCGCGCGGACGAGGTCCGGATCCCGGTCTACCTGGCCGCCGGTGCCCGCGACCGGCGCACGCCGCCCGAGCAGACCGAGGCCATGGCCAAGGCGCTCACCGACGTCGGGAACGCGCCCGAGGGCGTGATCATCGAGCGCGAGGAAATGCACGGGTACTACGACGTCGAGGCCCGCGTGCGGCTGTACACCGAGATGCTCGGGTTCTTCGACCGCCACATCGGCAAGCAGTGACGGGCCGCGGCGGGCGGGCGGGCGGCCGCCCGTCCGCCGCGATCCCCCATCACGGCGCCGCCGGCGGTAGCATGGGCGGCGCCCACCCACGGAACACACGCTGAGGACACCCCACGATGAAACCGCTCCTTCTGCTGCTGGCCCTCTTCCCGGCGATCGCGTCCGCCCAGCAGTCGCCCGTCGGGCGCTGGAAGACCATCGACGACGAGACCGGAAAGGCCAAGTCGATCGTCGAGATCACCCGGGCCGCGGACGGCATCTTCAGTGGCCGGATCGTCGAGCTCATCGATCCGAGCCGGCCCAACCCGACCTGCGACAAGTGCAAGGACGACCGCAAGGACAAGCCGATCACCGGCATGGAGATCATCCGCGGCATGAAGGCGGACGGCCGGGCGTGGTCCGGCGGCACCGTGCTCAAGCCGGACGAGGGCAAGGTCTACCGGTCCAAGATGGAACTGGTCGAGGACGGCGCAAGGCTCAAGGTCTCCGGCTGCATCGCCTTCTTCTGCAAGTCCCAGCTCTGGGAGCGCCAGCCCTAGGCTGCGCCCCGCTCCGCGATCCCGCGAAGGCCCGGCCCAGCCGGGCCTTCCGCGTCCGGGGGCAGCGAGCGCGGCATGCGATAATCCGCGTCCCTCCCAGCCGAACGCGCCATGCCCCGCCCAGCCCTCGTCACCAATGCCCTGCCCTACGCCAACGGCCCCCTGCACCTCGGCCACCTGGTGGGATACGTGCAGGCCGACATCTGGGTGCGCGCGCGGCGGATGGCCGGCGGGACCGTGCACTACGTCTGCGCCGACGACACCCACGGCACGCCGATCATGCTTGCCGCGGAGAAGGCCGGGACCACGCCCGAGGAGTTCGTCGCCGGGATCCAGGCCGGGCACGAACGCGACTTCGCCGCCTTCGGCGTCGCCTTCGACAACTACGACTCCACCCATTCCGAGCGCAACCGCGCCCTGACCGAGGCGAGCTACCGTCGCCTGGACGCCGCCGGCCACGTCAGCAGGCGGTCGGTGGCCCAGCTCTACGACCCGGACAAGGGCATGTTCCTGCCCGACCGCTACGTCAAGGGCACCTGCCCGCGCTGCGGCACCACCGACCAGTACGGCGACAACTGCGAGAACTGCGGCGCGACCTATTCGCCCACGGAGCTGCTCGACCCGCGTTCGGTGGTGAGCGGCGCCGTCCCGGAGCTGCGCGAGAGCGAACACTTCTTCTTCGAGCTCGGGCACTTCGAGGCTTTCCTGCGCGAGTGGCTGGCCGGCGACGTCGCGGTGCCCGGGGTCAAGGCCAAGCTGCTGGAATGGGTCGACGGCGAGGGCGGCCTGCGCGCCTGGGACATCTCCCGCGACGCGCCCTACTTCGGCTTCGAGATCCCCGGCCACCCCGGCAAGTACCTCTACGTCTGGATCGACGCGCCGATCGGCTACCTGGCCAGCTTCCAGGCCCTGTGCGAGCGCGAGGGCCTGGACTACGACGCATTCACCGCGGCTGGCAGCCAGGCCGAGCTGCACCACTCCCTCGGCAAGGACATCATCAACTTCCACGGCCTGTTCTGGCCCGCGGTGCTCCACGGGGCCGGCCTGCGGGCGCCCACGCGCCTGCACGTCAACGGCTACCTGACCGTGGACGGCGCCAAGATGTCGAAGTCGCGCGGCACCTTCATCATGGCGCGCGCCTGGCTCGACGCGGGGCTTCCCGCCGAGGCGCTGCGCTACTACTACGCCGCCAAGTCGGCCGGCGGCGTCGACGACATCGACCTCAACCTCGCGGACTTCGTGTCCCGGGTGAACTCGGACATCGTGGGCAAGTTCGTCAACCTCGCCAGCCGCTGCGCGGGCTTCATCGGCAAGCGCTTCGACGGCATGCTCGCGCCCGCGCTGCCCGAGACGGAGATGTACGCGCGCTTCACCGCCGCGCTGGCCCCGGTCCGCGAGGCCTACGAGCGCAACGAGCCCGCAAGCGTGCTGCGCCAGGTGATGGCGCTGGCCGACGAGGCCAACCGCTACATCGACGAACGCAAGCCCTGGGTGATCGCGAAGCAGGACGGCGCCGACGCCGAGCTGCAGGCGGTGTGCACGCAGGGGCTGAACCTGTTCCGCGTGCTCGCCGGCGCGCTGCGCCCGGTGCTGCCGGCGATGGCCGGGCGCATCGAGGCCTTCTTCGAGGCGCCGCTGGCGCGCTGGGAGGACCTCGACGCCCCGCTGCTGGGCCGCCGGATCTCCGCCTACGAGCCGCTCTTCACCCGCATCGACCCGAAACGGATCGCCGCCATGATCGAAGCAAGCAGGGACGACCTCACGCCCAGTTCCCCCGACGCGCCGGCCGCGAAGCCCGCGCAGCCGGCTGGCACCGGCGGCGCATCACCGGCCGGGGAGACGGCAGGGTCCGGGGCCACCCCGACCATCGGGATCGACGATTTCGCGAAGCTCGACCTGCGCATCGGCCGGGTGACCGCCTGCGAGCCCGTCGAGGGCTCCGACAAGCTGCTGCGCTTCGAGCTCGACGCCGGCGAGCTCGGCACGCGCCAGGTGTTCTCCGGAATCCGCGCCAGCTACGGGGATCCGGCTGCGCTGGTGGGCCGCAACGTGGTCTTCATCGCCAACCTGGCGCCCCGGCGGATGCGCTTCGGCGTCAGCGAGGGAATGATCCTGTCGGCGGGCTTCGACCGCGGCGCGCTCGCGCTGCTGGGCGCGGACGACGGCGCCGCGCCCGGGATGCCGGTGCGCTGAGCCGGCGATGGGCGCCCGCGACGCCGCCGACGCCCTGGTCGAACGCCTCGACCGCCTGCTTCCGCAGACCCAGTGCGGCCAGTGCGGCCACGCCGGCTGCCGCCCCTATGCGGAAACCATGGCCGCGGGGAGGGCGGGCGTCGACCGCTGCCCGCCCGGCGGCGACGACGGCGCCCGCGCACTGGCGAAACTGCTTGGCGTGCCTCCCCTCCCCTACGACCGGACGCTCGGCGAATACCGACCGCCGGAGGTCGCGCTGGTGGTGGAAGCCGACTGCATCGGCTGCACCAAGTGCATCCAGGCCTGCCCCGTGGACGCCATCGTCGGCGGCAGCAAGCGGATGCACGTGGTGCGCGAACCGCTGTGCACCGGCTGCCGGCTCTGCGTGCCGGCCTGCCCGGTGGACTGCATCGTGATGCTGCCGGCGCCCGCCTACGGAGAGGCGCAGGCCGAGCAGATGCGCTCGACCCCGTAGCCGCGCGCACGCAGCTTCTCGACCACGCCGTCCTCGCCGAGCAGGTGCATCGCGCCCACGACCACGAGGGTGTCGTCGGTGCCGTCCTCGCGCAGGCGCGCCTCCAGGCGGGGCAGCCAGCGGTCGTTGCGCTCGACGTTGATCGCCCGGTACAGGTCCGGGAAGTCACGCCTGAGCTCGGCCACGGTGCCATCGACCAGCGCCTGCGCGTCGCCGGCCCGCCACGCGGCGTGCAGCTGCAGCAGCTCGCCGGGGCCCTCCCGGGCCTGGTCGAGCGCCTGTTCCAGCATCTGCAGCTGTTCCGCGGCGTCCATCCCGTCCAGGTAGGCGATCTGCTGGGGGCCGGTCTCGAGCCCGGCCGTGGGCTTCTGGCCGGCCTGCGCCAGCCCGCCCAGGTGCGCGTCGAGCCCGAGGGCCGGGTCGAAGCCATGGGACATCATCTGCGACACCGTCACCAGGATGCCGACGTACCAGGGCTCGAAGCGCTGCAGCGTGTCCATCGTCATGCCCATCGCCGCCAGCAGGGACGCGTTCTCCCTGCCCCACTCCGCGAGCTTGCCGGCGAGCGCCGGGCCCAGTTCGTCGTCGAGCGTGCGCCCGTCGCCGCGCAGGGCCGCGCGCGCCATCTGCAGCGCCAGCTGCGGCGAGGCCAGTTCTTCGGGCGACAGTTCGAACAGCAGCTTCTCGGCGTCGGCGAAGGCCAGCTCGACGTCCGGCGACAGCGGATAGTCGCCCGGCAGCAGCAGGTGGAAGGAGCCGAGCAGGTACAGCGAGTTGTCCTCGTCCGACACCTTCCACAGCAGCGGCACCGGCGGCGCCTGCGTGGACGCGGACGCGGGTCCGTCCCCGGCGGGCACCGGCCCGGCCGCGACCGCGCAGGCGGCGGCGATGGCGAGGCCGGCGGCGAGCACGGGCGCGATCAGGGAGGAGCGGAACGGGCGCAGGGTCATCGGCATGCCTGGGTCAGGTACGGGTCGGGGGATAGGATTTCTCGCCGGCGGTGACCGCGAGGTCGAGCCGGTTCTCCGGCGGCGGCAGCGGGCAGGTGGCGTAGGCGGTGAACGCGCAGGGCGGGTTGTAGGCACGGTTGAAGTCGAGCACCACGCGCCCGGCCGCATCCGGCGCCGCGGTCTCCAGGTAGCGGCCGGCACCGTAGCTTTCGTGTCCGCTGGTGCGGTCGGCGAAGACCAGGAACAGGCCGCCCTCCGTGCCCTCCAGCGCTTCGAGCCTGTAGTCGACGCCGCCGCGGCTGAACTCGACGGCGCCCGGATTCGGCACGGCGTCGAGGCCGCCGACGATGTTGGCGATCTCCAGCGTCTTGCCGGGCGGGTGCGGGACGAAGCGCGCATCCAGCTGCCAGCCCGCGTCGACCGGCCAGTACGGGATCTCGCCCAGGCCGGTGCGGGTCGGTGCGTCGGCGTGCTTGACGCGCAGCGCCCGGCGTTCGCCGCGCCGGATCAGCGACAGGCGGCCGCGCCCCTCGTCGAACAGGATCACGCCGGGCTCCGGCTGGTGGTCGTCGCGCAGTTCCACCCGTCCCTTCACCGGGGCATCGCCGAGGGCCACGTCGACCCCCGGTTCGGGCGTGAAGTACACCCGGTCCCCGTCCTGCTCGACCAGGCCGAGCTTCTCCGGTCCCATGGCCAGGCGGATCCCGCTGGAGGCGCTGCTCCCCACGAAGTGCGCCCGCAGCTCCAGCCAGTGCAGCCCGACCAGGCTGGTCCAGCCGTCCTCGGCGAGCAGCTGCGCGCGGCGCTGGTCGCGCCACAGCTGTTGCGCGGCGACGAGTTCGGCGCTCGCCTCCGGCGCCGGCTCTTCCGCGGCCACGACCGACGGACCGCGCTCTCCGCCGCAGGCGGAAAGAAGCATCGCGGCGAACAGGGCCGCAATCGCGGCGCGTGCATTGCATGCGTTCATCAACGTCCCCTCATGAACCAGCGATCGATCCCGGAAAGCGGGATATGCGTCCAGGTCGGACGGCCATGGTTGCACTGCCCGGAGCGCTCGGTGGCTTCCATCTCGCGCAGCAGGGCGTTCATCTCGGCGATCGTCAGCCTCCGGTTGGCGCGGACCGCGCCGTGGCAGGCCATCGTCGAGAGCAGCTCGTCGCGCGCCTCGCGCACGCGCCGGCTTTCCCCGTGCTCGCGCAGGTCGGCCAGCACGTCGCGCCGCAGCGCCTCGGTGTCGCCATGGGCCAGCAGCGCGGGCACGCCGCGGAGCAGCAGCGACTGCGGCCCGGTGCGCCCGACCTCGAAGCCAAGCGCGGCCAGCGTTTCCGCCTCGCGCTCGGCGACGTCGGCCTCGCGCTCGCTCACCGCCACGGCCTGGGGCACCAGCAGCGGCTGCACCCGGAGCCCGGCGCCGTCGTGCGCGGCCTTCAGCTTCTCGTAGCCGATCCGCTCGTGGGCGGCGTGCATGTCCACCACCACGAGGCCGTCGGCGGCCTCCGACAGGATGAAGATGCCGTGCAGCTGGGCGATCGCGAAGCCCAGCGGCGGGATGCCATCGCACCCGCCGTCCGGCATCGGAACGATCGGGGAAGCGCCGTCCCCCTGGAAGGCGGCGGCCGTCGACTCCGCGACCGCCACCGTGGCGCCGGATCCATACAGCAGCGCGTAGGCGTCCCGGACGCCGTCGTCGCACAGCGACAGCCCCGGCTGCCCGGCGACGCGTGCCGCGAGCTCGCGCGCCACCTGCGCCTGCGTGGTGACCGCGGCGACCAGCGGCGCGTTGCCGGCGCGCGTATCGGCAAGCGCCTGGTGCAGCGCGCGGTACACGAAGTCATGCACCATGCGCGCGTCGCGGAAGCGGACCTCGTGCTTGGCGGGGTGCACGTTGACGTCGACCCGCGTCGGATCAAGCTCCAGGAACAGCACGTAGGCCGGCTGCCTGCCGTGGAACAGGACGTCGGAATAGGCCTGCTTCACGGCGTGCGCCACGCTGCGGTCGCGGACCGCGCGGCCGTTCACGTAGAGGTACTGCTGGTCGGCGCTCGCTCGCGAATAGGTGGGCTGCGCGATCCAGCCGTGCAGGCGCAGCCCGGGCGCGGCCTCTCCGCCGTCGCCGGCCGTGCGCGGCCCGAGCGCATGCTCGACCCGCAGCGCCGCCCGTGCGAAGGCCTCGCCCAGGGTCTCCATCAGTCGGCCGGCGCCCTCGTCCAGGGCCAGGCCTTCCGCGCCGCCGCGGTAGCGCCGCGACGCCCGGCCGTTGTGCGTGACCCTCAGTTCGACGTCGGGCCGCGCCAGCGCCAGCGAGCGCAGCCAGTCCTCGATGTGGCCGAGCTCGGTGCGTTCGGCCCGCAGGAACTTGCGCCGCGCCGGCACGTTGTAGAACAGGTCGCGGACTTCCACCGTCGTGCCCTGGGGATGGGCCCTGGGCTCGACCTCGCCCACCCGCCCGCCGTCGACCTGCAGCGCGGCGCCCCGGTCGGCGCCGGCGCGGCGCGAACCGATGCTGAAGCGGCTGACCGACGCGATCGACGGCAGCGCTTCGCCGCGGAAGCCGAGCGTGGCCACGCGCTCGAGGTCGTCGAGCGAGGCGATCTTGCTGGTGGCGTGGCGCGACACCGCGAGCGCGAGTTCCCCGGGCGCGATGCCGAGGCCGTCGTCGCGCACGCGCACCAGGCGGACCCCGCCTTCCTCGAGGTCGATGTCGATGCGGCGCGCCCCCGCGTCAAGCGCGTTCTCGACCAGCTCCTTGACCACCGACGCGGGACGTTCGATGACCTCGCCGGCGGCGATCTGGTTGACGAGGGTGTCGGGAAGCTGGTGGATGCTCAAGAAGCTGCGGCCGCCCGGCGCGCGCCGGGCCGATGGGGGACCAGCCCCGATGATAAGCGAGGGGACCCGTCAGCGGCTGCCGCCGCTGGCCGCCACCGAGGCTGCGCCGCCGGACCCCGCGCGCATCGCGAACAGCGTGCCCGGGGGCGGCTGGCTGGTGAAGTAGGTCTTGACGCCGTCGAGCACCGCGCGCGCCACGTTCGACTGGAACGCCGGATCGACCAGCCGCTTTTCCTCCTCGGGATTGGAGAGGAAGGCGGTCTCGACCAGCATCGCGGGCATGTCCGAGGTGCGCAGCACCGCGAAGTTGGCACGCTCGATGTGGGGCTTGTGGTTGTTGCCGATGCGCTTGAGGCCCGCGAGCACGTGGTTGCCCGCGTCCTCCGACGCCTTCATCTGTCCGCTCTGGGTGAGGTCGAGCAGCACGTTGG
>JAAZHF010000441.1 GCA_012510865.1 Gammaproteobacteria bacterium | reverse complement strand
GAACGGGGCCCCGGCACCCCGACCCCCGCCCGCCCCTGCGACCCCCGTCCGCCCCTGTAGGAGCAGCTACAGCTGCGATTCCCCCAAAACAGTGCACCGCCCCCCGTAAGCCGGTACCCTAGGTGGTCTTTGTTCCTGTCCCCTCACGGCGGCACGCCCATGTTGTTCCAGCACGTAGCCATTGCCGGTCTCGCCCACATCGACGCCCCGCGCCGGTTGTCCTCCGACGAGATCAATGCCCGCCTGAAGCCGACGCTCGACCGGCTGAAGATCCGCACCGATGTCCTCAGGGACATCGCCGGCATCCACGCGCGCCGCCTCTGGGACGGCGACGTGCAGGCCTCCGACGCCGCCACCCTGGCCGGGGTGAAGGCGCTGGCCGACGCCGGCATCGACCCGGACAAGGTCGGCCTGCTGGTCAACACCTCGGTCAGCCGCGACTACCTCGAGCCGTCCACGGCCAGCATCGTCAGCGGCAACCTGGGCCTGCCCGACACCTGCCAGAACTTCGACGTCGCCAACGCCTGCCTGGCCTTCATCAACGGCATGGACATCGCCAGCCGGATGATCGAGCGCGGGGAGATCGACTACGCGCTCGTGGTCGACGGCGAGACCGCCGACCTCGCCTACGAAAAGACGCTCGAGCGCATGACCCGCGCCGACGTCACCGACGAGGATTTCCGCAACGAGCTGGCGACGCTCACGCTCGGCTCCGGCGCCGCCGCCATGGTCCTGGCCCGCGCCGAGCTCGCCCCCGGCGCGCCGCGCTATCGCGGCGGCGTGACCCGCGCGGCCACCGAGTGGAACAAGCTCTGCCGCGGCAACCTCGACGGCATGATCACCGACACCCGCCTGCTGCTGATCGAGGGCATCAAGCTCGCCACCAAGACCTTCGAGGTCGCCAAGCAGAAGCTGGGCTGGGTGGCCGCCGAGCTCGACGAGTTCGTGATCCACCAGGTCAGCAAGGTGCACACCGCCGCCTTCACCAAGGCCATGGGCATCGACCCGAAGAAGGTCATGACCATCTTCGGCGAGCACGGCAACATCGGCCCGGCCTCGGTGCCGATCGTGCTGTCCAAGCTGCGCGAGGAGGGGCGCCTGAAGAAGGGCAACCGGATCGCGCTGCTGGGCATCGGCTCGGGGCTGAACTGCTCGATGGCCGAAGTGGTCTGGTAAGGCCCGGCCGCTTCGACGCCTGACCGGGGCCGGCTCGTCCGGCCCCGCGTCGTTCCGGAGGTCGCATGGAATTCGGTTTCGAGGTTCTCGCCCTGCTGGCGCTGGCCGCGTTCGTCGCCGGCACCATCGACGCGCTGGCCGGCGGCGGCGGGCTGATCACGATCCCGGCGCTGATGGCCGCGGGCATCCCGCCGGTGCAGGCCATCGCCACCAACAAGCTGCAGTCGAGCTTCGGCACCACCAGCGCGGTGCTGGCGTTCGCGCGCCAGGGGCGGATCGACTTCCGGCGTTTCCTCGGGCCCGCGGTGGCCGCGTTCGCCGGCTCGGTCGGCGGCGCGGTCGCGATCCAGCTCGTCGATCCCTCGTTCCTGGCCGGCCTGGTGCCGGTGCTGCTGGTGGCCATGGCGGCCTACTTCCTGCTCGGTCCCAGGGCCAGCGAGGCCGAGCGCCACGCGCGCCTGGGGCAGGCCGCCCTGGCCGCGATCATGTTCGCGCTGGGTTTCTACGACGGCTTCTTCGGGCCGGGCACCGGCTCGTTCATGGCGACCGCGCTGGTGGCGCTGTTCGGCTTCGGGTTGGTGTCGGCCACGGCGCACACCAAGCTGCTGAACCTCGCGAGCAACCTCGCCGCGCTGGCGACCCTGGTCATCGGCGGCCAGGTGCTCTGGGTGGTGGGCCTGGTGATGGCGGCGGCGAGCATCGCCGGCGGCCAGCTCGGCGCGCACCTGGCGCTGGGCAAGGCCGGCGCGCGGCTGATCCGGCCGCTGCTGGTGGTGATGTCGCTGGCGCTGACGTCGAAGCTGCTGATGGAGCCGGAGAATCCGCTGGTGGGGTGGGTCGAGGGGGTGCTCGGCTGAGCCGAGGCCGAGGTGCAGGATCCCAGGCAACCGTTACCTAGCGGAGTTCGCATCCGGCTAAGTAACGCTCCGGGATCTTGTGACAGCAGAGTCCATTTTAAGTAACGATTCGGCGGGAATCTGTTCCTTGGGGGCCCTATGGTCAGGAAGACCGGGCACTACGCCACCAGCACTCTCAACGGGCAGCCCTACCAGGCGTTCGTGCCCGCGCCCTTGCCGCCGGATCCGCCGCTGCAGCTCAACCACGACCTCGCTACCCGGCGCGACAAGGCCCTGGTGGCACTGGGCGAACTCAAAGGCATCACCCGCATCCTCCCGGACGCACGCCTGTTCCTATACCAGTACGTGCGTAAGGAAGCCCTTCTGTCCTCGCAGATCGAGGGCACGCAATCTTCCCTGTCGGACCTTTTGCTGTTCGAGCTGGACGAAGCGCCGCGGCCCCACGGATCCTACGCAGCGCAGCACTTCTTGTACTTCTTCCCGCTGCCGCAGGGACAGGGATCGTTGCGCCCGGGTCCGTCGTCGCGACGGATCGGCGTGCGCGGGGTCAGCGCTTCCACGCGGTGGTGGTTGAGGTCGGCCAGCATCCCGGGCAGGTCGAGGATGATCGCCAGGCGCTCGCGGTAGCCGACCGGCATCGCTTCGGCGGTGGGATCGTCCGGATTGATGGCCTCGCCGCTGGCCAGCCGGTCGAGGGCGTCGAAGATGTCCTCGATCCAGTCGTTCTCGTCCAGCCAGCGGTCCCATTCGGCCTCGCGCAGCATGACGCCGCTGAAGAAGCCCAGCGCCCAGTCGGTGCCGACGTCGAGCTCGTCCTCGTTCAGGGCGTCCTCGCCGGTCAGCTCCGGGTCCTCGGGCAGCCACATCAGCGGCGCGAGGTGGTCGGGCAGGTCGGTATCGTCGTGGCGGACGCGGGCAACGCACATGTTCCAGTGGCCCATCAGCAGCTGCTGCACCTCGTCGGCCTCGGCCTGGCCGTCCCAGGTCGGGGCCTTGCCGCCCCAGGCCACGGGCTGCCATTCCTCCGGCGGCACCGGCGAAGGCGAGACCGCGAGCGCGGACAGGAAGCCGTCCAGCGCCTCCAGGTTCATGCCCTTGAACGGGACCGCCCGCCGGTCGAGGAGGTCGGAGAGGCGTTCGATCGCGGCTTCGTCGAGGTAGGGCGGGTACGTGGCCACGACGGCACCGGCAGGGCAAGGGCGGGCGTGCATGGTAGCCGCGGCGCCGCGTATGTGCCCGGCCTGCGCGCAGGCCCTCGCGGACGCGCTGCCCGTACAATCGGAGGCCCTGAGACCGTCCACGTACCGATGCAGTTCCCCGGCTATCCCGACACCCGCCACCGCTTCCAGGTCCGCCCCGGCATCGAACTGAGCTATCTCGACGAGGGCCCGCGCGATGGCGAGGTGGTGGTCATGGTCCACGGCAATCCATCGTGGAGCTACTACTGGCGCACGCTGGTGGCCGGGCTGTCCGACCGCTACCGCTGCATCGTCCCCGACCACGTCGGCATGGGGCTGTCCGACAAGCCCGACGATGCGCCGAACGCCATCCCGCGCTACGACTACACCCTGCAGTCGCGGGTCGAGGACCTGGCTGCGCTGCTCGACCACCTCGGCATCGACGGCCCGGTGACGCTGGCCGTGCACGACTGGGGCGGGATGATCGGCTTCGGCTGTGCGCTGTCGCACCAGGCGCAGGTGAAGCGGCTGGTGGTCCTCAACACCGCGGCGTTCCCGATGCCCGCGGCCAAGGCCATGCCGTGGCAGATCGCGCTGGGCCGCGACTACAACGTCGGCGAGATCGTGATCCGCGGCTTCAACGCGTTCTCGGCCGGTGCGTCGCGGCTGGGCGTGGAGCGCCGGATGCCGCCGGCGGTGCGTCGCGCCTACGTCGCGCCCTATGACAGCTGGAAGAACCGGATCGCGACGGTGCGCTTCATGCAGGACATCCCGCTGTCGCCGAAGGACCGCGCCTGGCCGCTGCTCGAGGAGGAGGGCAGGCGCCTGCACGAGTACGCCGGCCGGCCGGTCTTCATCGGCTGGGGACTGAAGGACTTTGTGTTCGACCACCACTTCCTGGAGCGCTTCCAGGCCGAGCTGCCCGGCGCCGAGGTGATGGCGTTCGACGACGCCGGGCACTACGTCCTGGAGGACCGGCACGAGGTGCTGGTCCCGGCCATCCGCTCCTTCCTCGACCGCCACCCCGGATAGGCCGATCCCCCGCGTGGATGGCTGCGGTCGCGATCCGGCCGCCCCCTTGCGCCGCGGCGTTCCATCCCGAAAAATCCGCTGCCGCCACACCCCGCGACCCGTCCGCGTGCCCCATCCCTGCCTGAGCTGCGGCGCCTGCTGCGCCCACTACCGCATCAGCTTCCACTGGTCCGAGGCCGATCCGGCGCTCGGCGGCCAGGTGCCGCCTGCGCTCACGGTCCCGCTGCGCAGGCACGAGCTGGCCATGCTCGGCACCGCCGGCGGCGGCTCGCCGCGCTGCGTGGCCCTGGATGCCGACATCGGGCGCCGCTCGCGCTGCAGCATCCACCCGGTGCGGCCGCAGGCCTGCCGCGACGTCGCGGCCTCGTGGGAATCGGGAGAACCCAGCCGCCAGTGCGACAACGCGCGCCTGGCCCACGGCCTGCCGCCGCTCACCGCCGCCGACTGGGCCTGGCGCGAGGCCGCGGCGAACGACCGCGACGGCAATCCCGGCGGCAGCGGCACGCCCGACGATCGCGGCCCGCCGCCGCCCGCGCTGCCTCCCACCATCGCCGCCTGACGCGCGGCCGCGGCCGCGCGCAAACGCGGTTCAGGGGCGCGCGGCGTCGAGGCCCTGCTGCCAGAAATCGGCCTCCAGGCGCGAGGCCTGGCGGAAGATGCGGACCAGCTCGGGATAGCGGTTGTCGCCGGCGTAGCGGCGGCCGAGGTCCTCCAGCCAGTCCAGGGCGGCGGCGCCGGCCCGTTGGAACGCATCGCCCGAGTACTCGGCGATCCAGTCGCGGTAGGGATGGTCGGCGGCGATGGCCCCGATGCCGTCCGGGGCGAGCCGGCGGCCGATCTCGGCGTAGCCCAGGGTGCAGGGGATCAGGGCCACCTGCAGGTCGAGCAGGTCGCCGGACATGCCCACGTCGAGCACGAAGCGGGTGTAGGCGACGGTCGCCTGCTGTTCCCCGGTGGCCTCGACGTCGGCGGCCGACAGGCCCCAGCGTTCGCACACGCGCAGGTGCAGCTTCATCTCGTCGAGGATGGCGCCCAGGCCGCCGCGCGCGGCGTGCATGTCGCCGAGGGTGCGGCTCTTGTAGGCCGCGAGCGCATGCGCCCGCGCGAACTGGATCAGGAACAGGTAGTCCTGGACGAGGTAGTTGCGGAACGCCGCCTGCGGCAGGCTGCCGTCGCCGAGGCCGCGGACGAAGGCATGGTCGACGTAGGCGTCCCAGTCATCGGCGGCGGTGGACTTGAGGCGTTCGAACAGCGACATCGGCAAGGCGCTCCTGCAGGGCATGGCGTGGACTGCCGTCGATTGTCGGCGATCCGCGCCGGGCGGGTCCATGCGCTGGCGTGTGCCGGGCGCGGCCGCGGGCGATAATCGCGGCATGGACGCTGCCTGCAACATCGCCGCCGCGCTGCCCCGGCTGGCGGCCGAGGCCCCCGACCGCGTCGCGATGCGCTGTCCCGGCCGCGATGGCCGCTACGCCGTCGCCCTGACCTATGCCGGCCTCGACGCGCGCAGCGACGCCATCGCCGCCGGCCTGGCGCGGCGCGGCATCGCCCGCGGCAGCCGCACGGTGGTGATGGTGCGGCCCACGCCCGAGTTCTTCCTGCTGATGTTCGCGCTCTTCAAGGCCGGCGCGGTGCCGGTGCTGGTGGACCCGGGCATCGACCGGCGGGCGCTGAAGCAGTGCCTGGACGAGGCGGAGGCCGAGGCCTGCGTCGGCATTCCGCTGGCGATGCGCGCGCGGACGGTGCTCGGCTGGGCGCCTTCGGCCCGGGTGCGCGTCACGACCGGCGCGCGGCGCTGGCTTGCCGATGCGACCCTGGCCCAGGTCGAACGCGACGGCGCCGGCGCGGGCCCGCAGCTGGCCGCGACCGCGCCCGACGAGGTCGCCGCGATCCTCTTCACCAGCGGCTCCACCGGCGTGCCCAAGGGCGTGGTCTATCGACACCGCCACTTCGTGGCCCAGGTCGACATGCTGGGGACGATGCTCGACCTCGCGCCCGGCGGCGTCGACCTGCCGACCTTCCCGCCCTTCGCGCTGTTCGACCCCGCGCTGGGCCTGACGTCGGTCATCCCCGACATGGACCCGACCCGCCCGTCCAAGGCCGACCCGCGCAAGCTGCACGCGGCGATCGAGCGCTTCGGAGTGACCCAGCTGTTCGGGTCGCCGGCGCTGATGCGGGTGCTGGCGGACTTCGGCCGGCCGCTGCCTTCGGTGACCCGCGTCACCTCCGCCGGTGCGCCGGTGCCGGCCGACGTGGTGGCCCGGATGCGCGACCTGCTGCCCGCGGACGCCCAGTTCTGGACGCCGTATGGCGCGACCGAATGCCTGCCGGTGGCGGTGGTCGAAGGCCGGGAACTGGTCACGCTGCGCGAGCGCACGGCCGCGGGCGCGGGCACCTGCGTCGGCCGCCCGGTGCCGCCGAACGAGGTCCGCATCATCGGCATCACCGACGACGCCATTCCCGAATGGTCCGATGCGCTCCTGGTGAAGCCGGGCCAGGTGGGGGAAATCACCGTCGCCGGCCCCACGGCCACCGATGCGTACTTCAATCGCGAGTCGCAGACGCGGCTGGCGAAGATCCGCGAGGGGGGGCGCACGGTCCACCGCATGGGCGACCTCGGCTACTTCGACGCGGAGGGACGCCTGTGGTTCTGCGGCCGCAAGTCGCAGCGCGTGGTGACGCGCGACCGCACGCTGTGCACCGAACAGGTCGAGCCGGTGTTTGACGCCCACCCGGAGGTGCGCCGCACCGCGCTCGTCGGGATCGGCGACCGCGGCGCGCAGCGTCCGCTGCTGTGCGTGGAGCTGCGGCCGGGGATCGCGAAAGGCGAGCGCGCGCGCATCGCCGCGGAGCTGCGGCGGCTGGGGGAGGGCCTGGTGCACACCGCGCACGTCGCCGGCTTCGCCTTCCACCCCGCCTTCCCCGTCGACATCCGCCACAATGCGAAGATCGGCCGCGAGAAGCTGGCCGTCTGGGCCGCGCGTGAGCTTCGCGCCGGCAGGGTGTTCGAACCGGCGGCCGTGCCGGACTGACGCGAGGAAGAGGGCGTGCGGATACTGGTCACCGGCGGCGGAGGATTCCTCGGCCAGGCGCTGTGCCGCGGGCTGGTCGAGCGCGGCCACGAGGTCACGAGCTTCAACCGCGGGCACTACCCCGCGCTGGACGCGCTGGGCGTGCGCCAGCTGCGCGGCGACCTCGCCGACCGCAGCGCGGTGATCGCGGCCTGCGCCGGGATGGACGCGGTGCTGCACAACGGTGCCAAGGCCGGAGCCTGGGGCAGCCATGACAGCTACTACCGCGCCAACGTCATGGGCACCGGCAACGTGCTGGCCGGCTGCCGCGAGCACGGCATCCGGCGCCTGGTGCACACCTCGTCGCCGAGCGTGACCCACCGCGCCACGCACCCCGTGGAAGGAGGGACCGCCGACACCGTGCCCTACGGTGAGGACCTGAAGGCGCCGTACGCGGCCACCAAGCTCATCGCCGAGAAGTGCGTGCTCGCGGCCAACGACGACACCCTCGCCACCGTCGCCCTGCGGCCGCGGCTGATCTGGGGACCCGGCGACAACCAGCTCGTGCCGCGGCTGGTCGAACGCGCGCGCGCCGGCCGCCTGCGCTTCGTCGGCGGCGGCATGAACCGGATCGACACCACCTTCATCGACAACGCCGCCCAGGCGCACTTCGACGCGCTCGAGCACCTCGACATCGGCGCCGCCTGCGCCGGGCGCGCCTACTTCATCAGCAACGGCGAGCCGATGACGGTGCGCGCGATCGTCAACGCCCTGCTGCGCGCGAGCGGGGCGCCGGAGGTCCAGGGCTCGATCCCGTTCGCGGTCGCGTATGCGGCCGGAGCCGCCTGCGAGGCCCTCTGGCCGCTGCTGCGCCTGCGCTCGGAGCCGCCGATGACGCGCTTCCTGGCCGAACAGCTCAGCACCACGCACTGGTACGACATGGCCCCGGCAAGGCGGGACTTCGGCTACGTGCCGCGGGTGTCGATCGCCGAGGGGCTGGAGCGGCTGGCGGCGTCCACGCGCGGCGCCATCACTTCCTGACGACCCGCCTCCCGCGAGGATTCCCCCAGCCGTCCGCGTCCCGACGGACTGGAGAACCGCCATGCTGAGCTATGCCGTCATCTTCCTGGTCATCGCCCTGATCGCCGCCGTGCTGGGTTTCAGCGGCATCGCGGGTGCAGCCAGCAACATCGCCTGGATCCTGTTCGTCGTCTTCCTGATCCTGGCCGCGATCTCGTTCTTCCGCGGCCGAAGGGTCTGATCGACGCCGCCGGCGCGCCCCCCGCCGGCGCGCCGGCGGCAGCGCCGTGGCCGCTACAATGCCGGCCATGGCCCGATCCCCTTCCCCGCTGTCCGGTCTGAAGCCGCTGGCAGGCCGAGCGCTGGAGTCCGCGCTCAACCGCGCCCTGGCCCTCGACGACGACACCCGCGAGGCGCTGGCGCGGCTGCACGGCCGGCACCTGGCCCTGCACCTCGCTTCGCCACCGCTGGCGATGTCGGTCCGCGTGGACGGCGAGGCGCTGCGCGTGGGTCCGGTGGACGCGGGCGCGGAGCCCGCCCTGTCGGTGCGGACCACCCTCGGGGGACTGCTGGGACAGCTGCAGGGGCTGCTCGGAACGCCCGACGATCACGCCACGCCGAGCTGTCGGCAGCGCATCGAGGACGACGCCGAACTGGCGCGCGCGCTGCAGCTCCTGGCGCTGCGCTTCGACTCCGACTGGCAGCGCCCGTTCGTGGCCGCCTTCGGCGAAGTGGCGGGGGTGCAGGTGGCCAACGCCCTGGCCTCCGCGCTCAAGGGTGCCCGGCGCGCCGGGCAGGGCCTGGCGGAGACCGCGGCCGAGTACGTGGTCGAGGAGTCGCGCGACGTCGTCGGGCGACACGAGCTCGATGCCTTCCACGATGACGTCGACGTGCTGCGCGACGACGTCGAGCGCCTTGCCGCGCGCGTGGCGAGGCTGGCGGCGGGCGCGGGGCCGGCCCGGTGAGCTCGGCCCTGCACGCCCTGCGCATCGGGCGCGTCCTGCTCCGGTATCGCCTGCACACCCTGTGCGAGGGCACGCCGGCGGGTCGCTGGCTGTGGCTGCTGCGCCCGTTCGTGCCCCGGGCCACGCCCGACATCATCGCCCTGCCGCGCGGCGTGCGGCTGCGGCTCGCGCTGCAGGAGCTGGGGCCGATCTTCGTCAAGTTCGGCCAGGTGCTCTCGACCCGCCGCGACCTGGTGCCGCCGGACGTCGCCGACGAGCTGGTGCTGCTGCAGGACCAGGTCGCCCCGTTCGACGGCGAGGAGGCACGGGCGATCGTCGAGCGCGCGCTCGGGCGTCCGGTGGCCG
>JAAZHF010000440.1 GCA_012510865.1 Gammaproteobacteria bacterium | reverse complement strand
GCGCCGATGATGGCCGCCCCGGGGCCCGGCCCGGCGTCGGGGACGGCCGCGAGGGCCTCGTCGCCGGCGCTCGGGCCGCATCGCCTGAGCGCGTGCGCATGCGCCTGCTGGGCGGCCACGAAGCGGCGCAGCGAGGGCAGCAGGAGGCTGCGGAAGCGGCCCCGGTCCGGGTCGGCCACGGGATACCAGCCGCGCTCGAGCACGCCGAGGAAGAAGGCCTGGGTCAGGTCCTCGGCGTCGGCGTAGCCGCAGCGGCGCAGGTAGGCCAGCACCGGCGGCCGGTAGGCGACGCACAGCTGCGACAGGGCCGCGCGCCCCCCGGGCGATTCCTCGCGGGCGGCGGCGATCAGGCTCCAGCGGGTGGTCCTGAACCGGCTCATCGCTGTCCATCCATGTCCGGGACCAACGCCGGATGGCCGCGGTGCGCGGCCATCCGTGGAGCCCACCGCCGGTCACGGCACGAGCTGCTCGCCATCCCGCGCGGCGTCGGCGACCAGGTCGCGCCTGGCGGCCTCGACGTTGGCCTGGTGGTACAGCTCGATCGGACGCCCCGAACGGAGGTCCTGGTAGCGGTCCTCGCCCAGGGCCTCGCGGAACCGGCGCTGGGTGCGTTCGAAGGCCATGCGGTATTCCGCGTAGCTGGAGCGCGGCCCCAGCATCATGCGCACCTGGCGCTCGTTGAGCCCGGTTTCGAGCGCGAGCTGCTCCGGCGTCACGTAGGCGCGGGTCTCGGCGGTCACGCGGACCTTGATCTCGTGGTTGGCCGGGTCGGCGGCGACCGCCGGCAGCGAAGCGAACCCGAAGAGCGCGATCAGGGTGAGTCTGGCGTACATGGCTGTTCCTCATGGGTCGGAAGGGAGTCCGTGCTTGCGCACACCCATGTATTCGGAAAGCGCGGCGCCCGATTACACGCGCGCGATGCGCCAGGGCCCGATCACCGGCCGTCGCCGGGACCCGATCGCGCCGGGCCTCAGGCCGCGGCGGGGAGCGGGGGCGGCACGCCGGCCGCCAGCGCGTCGAAATAGTCGCGGGGCAGCGCCAGCTGCGCCGCCGCGGTCACGGCACGGTTCACCACGGCGCGGAACGCCGCGTTCTCGGGCCGGTCCCTGGCGTACCAGCCCAGGTGCTTGCGGGCGATGCGCACGCCCGCCTCCTCGCCGTGGAAGGCGTGCAGGGCCTCGAGGTGGCCGACCAGGATGCCACCGACCTCGGCCGGGGAAGGCGCGGCCAGGCGTTCGCCGGTGGCGAGGAAGTGCGCGACCTCGCGGAAGATCCACGGCCGCCCCTGGGCCGCGCGCCCGATCATCACCGCGTCGGCGCCGGTGTGGCGCAGCACCGCGAGCGCCTTGTCGGGGGAGTCGATGTCGCCGTTGGCGATGACCGGGATCCGCAGCCTCGACTTCACCTCGGCGATCGTGTCGTACTCGGCCTCGCCGGCGTAGTGCTGGTCGCGGGTGCGCCCGTGGATCGCGAGCGCGGCGATGCCCGAGTCCTCGGCGATGCGCGCGACGGCGAGCGCGTTGCGCTGGCCGGCGGCCCAGCCGGTCCGGATCTTCAGCGTCACCGGAACCCCGGCGGCGGCCACCACGGCGGCGAGGATCCGCGCCACCAGCGGCTCGTCGCGCATCAGCGCCGATCCGGCCCAGGCGCTGCACACCTTCTTCGCCGGGCAGCCCATGTTGATGTCGATGATCTGCGCCCCGAGGTCGGCGTTGTGGCGCGCGGCGGCGGCCATCCGCGCCGGCTCGGTGCCCGCGATCTGCACGCTGACCGGGTCGGGCTCGCCGGCGTGGTCCATGCGCCTCAGCGACTTCGTGGTGTTCCAGAACCGCGGGTCGGAGGTGGTCATCTCGGACACGGCAAGCCCCGCGCCCAGCTGCTTGCACAGCAGGCGGAACGGTTTGTCGGTGACCCCGGCCATGGGCGCGAGGACCACCCGGGGGTCGATCCGGTGGCTGCCGATCCACATGCCGCCATTGTCGCCGATCGCCCGCGCGGCGGTGCGCGGGCGCGGGCCGGTTCAGGCCGGCCCGTAGCGGGACTCGACCTCGGCCGCCGTGGGCATCGCAGCGGCCGCGCCGGGACGCTCGGTGGACAGCGCGGCGAAGCGGGTGGCCTGGCGGACGACCGCCGCGAACGGCTGTCCCGGGTGGAGGGCGAGGGAGGCGGCGAGCGCGCCGTTGAAGGCGTCGCCCGCACCGGTGGTATCGACCACCCTGGCCGCAGCCGCCGGGCAGCGGTAGTGCGCGGCGCCGTCGCCGCGGAGGCTGTCCTCGCGGTGCGAGACGAAGCAGCCGGCGGCGCCCAGCGTCAGCACCACGGTGCCGCGCGGCAGCAGGGTGCGGCACAGGCGGTGCAGGCGCTCGCCGTCCATCGGGGCCAGGGCCGCCGGGTCGACGCGATCGCCGCAGTGGCGGGCCAGCAGCGCCGCGAATTCGGTCTCGTTGGGCGTGAGGATCTCGGCCACGGCCAGCAGCGCTCGATCGCATGCCGCATTGGCCGGCGCCGGATTGAGGACCGTGTGCACGCCGCTCGCGCGGGCCAGGCGAAGCGCTTCCACGATCGCGTCGACCGGGGACTCCAGCTGCGCCAGGACGACGGCGGCCGAGGCGATCGCGTCGCCCTGCGCGGCGACGAAGTCCGGCGTCAGCCCGGCATTCGCCCCCGGTCCGATCACGATGCTGTTGCCGCCGTCCGCGCCGACGAAGATGCCCGCGGTGCCGGTGGCCGCGGCGGCGTCCTGCGCCCGCAGGTCGATGCCGCGTTCGGCGGCGAGGCGGTGGGCCAGCCGCCCGCCTTCGTCCTTGCCCAGTGCGCAGACGAAGGTCGTGGCGGCGCCGGCCGCGGCCGCCGCCACCGCCTGGTTGAAGCCCTTGCCGCCCGGGCCGGTCATGTACGTGCCGGCGAGGGTCTCCCCGGGCCGCGGCAGCGCCGTGCAGTGCCAGGCGTGGTCGACGTTGAACGAGCCGGCGACTACGACGCGTGGCACGGCCTCGGCCTCAGGCGCCGACGTGCGTCAGGACGCCGGCGATGGTGGCGGTCATCAGCGTGGCGATCGTGCCGCCCAGGACCGCGCGCAGGCCGAAGCGGGCGAGGTCCTGGCGACGGTCGGGCGCGAGCCCGCCGATGCCGCCGATCTGGATCGCGATCGAGCTGAAGTTCGCGAAGCCGCACAGGGCGTAGGTCGCGATCAGGCGCCCTTCGTCGCCGAGGGTGACGCCCTCCATGCGGCCGTTGACGATGTCCGCCAGCTGCAGGTAGGCGACGAACTCGTTGATCACCACCTTCTGGCCGATCAGGGAGCCGACGGTGCCGGCGTCGTCCCAGGGGACGCCGATCAGCCAGGCGACCGGGGCGAGCAGGTAGCCGAAGATCGCCGACAGGTCGGTCGGCTTGCCGATCATCGCCTCGAGCCCGGTCACTTCGCCCAGCCAGGTCAGGGGCGCGTTGATCATCGCGATCAGGGCGATGAAGGCAAGCAGCATCGCGCCGATGTTGAGCGCCAGCTTGAGGCCGTCCCCGGCGCCCGCCGCGGCGGCGTCGATCAGGTTGCTGGTGGTCTTCTCGACCTCCATCCGGACCGTGCCGCGGGTGAGCGGCTCGCCGGTCTCCGGGATCAGGATCTTGGCGATCACCAGGGTCGCCGGCGCCGCCATGATCGAGGCCGCGAGCAGGTGCTTGGCGTAGAACTGCTGCTGCTCGGGGTCGCCGGCGCCGAGCATGCCGACGTAGGCCGCGAGCACGCCCCCGGCGATGTGGGCCATGCCGCCGATCATCATCGTGATCAGCTCCGATTCGGTCATGCGCGAGATGTAGGGGCGCACGGTCAGCGGCGCCTCGGTCTGGCCGATGAACACGCTGGCGCAGACGCTGGTGGTCTCCGCGCCGGACACGCGCATGACCTTGGTGATCGCCCAGGCCATCGCGCGCACCACCGCCTGCATCACCCCCATGTGGTAGAGCACGGCCATCAGCGAGGCGAAGAAGATGATGGTCGGCAGCACCTGGAAGGCGAAGATGAAGCCGTAGGTGTCGACGTCCATCACGCTGCCGAAGATGAATCCGGAGCCAGCATACACGAAGGCGATGCCCTGGACGAACAGGTGGCCGAGCCAGTCGAAGACCTCGCGCCCGCCCGGCACCAGCAGCACCAGGGCCGCGAAGGCCACCTGCAGGGTGACGCCGATACCGACCAGCTTCCAGTCGACCCGCCAGCGGTTGTTGGAGAACAGCCAGGTGATCCCGATGAGCACCGCCAGGCCGAACACGCCGAAGGCGATCCGCGTCAACACATCCATTCCCAACCGTTCCCCAGGCACGACCGCGCTGCGCGGCGACGGGGCAGCGTAGTGCAGCGGCGGTGCCCGGGCAACCGCGGTCAGGGGTCGCGGGCGACGATCCGGTTGCCGCCGGCGGCCTTGGCGTGCTTGAGCCGGCGATCGGCGCAGCCGAGGAGCCCGGAGGTGCTCGCCCCGTCCTGCGGCCAGGCCGCGAGCCCGGCGCTGAAGGTGAACGCGAAGGCGTCCTGGCCCCGCTCCGGCAGGAACGGCCGTTCGACCAGCGTGCGGCGCAGCCGGTCCAGCCGCTCCCACGCGCTGCCGGCGGGGCAGTGGAGCACCATCACGAACTCCTGGCCGCCGATGCGTGCCAGCGCCTCGTTGTCGGCGAGCATCTCGCTCATCGTGGAGGCGATGTGGCGCAGCGCGCGGTCGCCGGCCTGCGGTCCGGCCTCGAGGTTGACGCGCTTGAAACGGTCGACGTCGAGCAGCACCAGGGTGAGCGAGGCGCCGGAGTTGCGCGCGGTCGCGAACACGTGCGGCATGCGCTGCAGCAGCCAGGACCGGTTCGGCAGCCCGGTCAGGCCATCGTGGCCCGACAGTTCCACCAGCGATTGCATCCGGCGGACGATGGCCGCGGCCGTCGCGGTCGCCAGGACCAGCAGCAGGAGGCGCAGCAGTTCACCGCCCGCGCCCGCTGCGTGGATGCCCGCCTGCAGGTCGCCGGGTGGCTGCCCGCGCGCGTGGAGGACGGCCGCCAGTACGCCGTACTGCACGACGGCGAGGGCTCCGCCGGACAGGGTGACCCGCCCGTCGGCGCGGAGCGCGGTGGCGCCGATCGCGACCAGGTACAGCGCCCATGCCGACGCGCCGTGGTACGCCAGGGACGGATCGCGCAGCGCCAGCACCGCCAGGATCACGGTCACCAGGCTGACGTCCCAGGCGCTGGTGGCGAACGGCAGCCAGGCGCGCGGGCGGCGCGCCTGCACCAGCCACAGCAGGGCCACCGCGTTCGCGCCCACGACCGCGCCCAGGCAGGTGAGCACGCGTGGCATCGGCGCGCCGGAGGAGGCCGCGACCAGCGGCAGCCCCAGTGCCAGGACCGTAAGCAGTAGGCGCACGCGGGCCACCGTGCGCTCGCCGCTTGCGCCGAGCCCGCGCATGACTTCGTCGGGCGGCGCCAGAAGCCGCCCCGGCGTTTCGCTGCCCCCGACCTCGCTGGCGTGCATCGGCCTCTGTTCCCCGTGGCTCCGGGCAAGGATAGCGCGCCGGGCCGCGTAGACTTGCAGCCCGGCGAAGCAGTGGAGTGGTCGAGCATGGAATACCGCAGGCTGGGCACGTCGGGACTGGCGCTGTCGGCGCTGTCGCTGGGGGCATGGACGACCTTCGGCGCGGGCATCGGCCGTGGCGAGGCGCGCTCCCTCGTGGCCGCTGCCTGGGATCACGGCATCAATTTCTTCGACAACGCGGAGAACTACGCCCACGGCGAGGCCGAGCGCGTCATGGGCGACGTCATCCACGACCTGCGCCTGCCGCGCGACGGCTTCGCGGTGTCGAGCAAGGTGATGTTCGGTTCCGCGCCCGATCCGCTGCCGCTGCAGCGCGGGCTCTCGCGCAAGCACGTGCACGATGCCTGCCACGCGGCGCTGGAGCGCCTGCGCGTGGACTACCTCGACCTGTTCTTCTGCCATCGCCCCGACCCCGACGTGCCGCTGCACGAGACCGTGGCCGCGATGGACGCGCTGGTGCGCCAGGGCAAGGTCATGTACTGGGGCACGTCGGAGTGGCCGGCCGCGCTCGTGCGCGAGGCGCACGCGGTCGCGCGGGCGAACCACCTGCAGCCGCCGACGATGGAGCAGCCGCAGTACAACCTGCTGAACCGGCGCCGGGTCGAGCTGGAGTACGCGCCGCTGTACGCCGAGCTTGGCCTCGGCACCACGGTCTGGTCGCCGCTGGCGTCCGGGCTGCTCACGGGGAAGTACGGCGCCGGGATCCCGGAAGGTTCGCGCGCCGCGCGCGAGCAGTGGCTGCGCGAACGGCTTTCCGGCGACGCTGCCCTCACGGCCAGGGCCGGGCGCTTCGCCGCGCTGGCGGGCGAGATGGGAGCGCGGCCCGGCGCGCTCGCGATCGCCTGGTGCCTGCGCAACCCGCACGTGTCCTCGGTGATCCTGGGCGCGAGCCGGGTGGGGCAGCTCCTGGAGAACCTGGAGGCGCTGGAACTGGCCGCGCGCATCGACGAGCCGGCCTGGCGCCGGATCGAGGCGGCCACCGCCGGCTGATCCGCCCTGTTGACAGTCAAATGAGAATCATTAGCATTGATGGCTCCGATCGAAGGAGGAGCCCGCGATGCTTGCGTCCCAGACCCATCCGTCCGCATTCGAAAGCGCTGACGCGGCAGCCGCGGGCGTGGCCAGGGAGCCGCGGCCGCACGGCGAACTGGACAGCGTGCAGCTGCTCGACGGACGGCGCGAGGTGCTGATCCGCCACGGCGGTGAGCTGTACCGGCTGCCGCATACGCGCAACGACAAGCTGATCCTGACCAAATGATCGTGCGCCGCGCGGTCCGCGCGGCGCGTCCCCCGGGTCACAGTCCCCGTCCGGGCGCCGTCTATACTGCGAACCAGCAGACCCGGAGGGGAAAATGTCCGCAGGAACCTTCATCGCCGCCGTCATGGCGG
>JAAZHF010000439.1 GCA_012510865.1 Gammaproteobacteria bacterium | reverse complement strand
GTGCAGTCGGTGGCCGACGAGCAGCTGGCGCGGCCGATCCTGATCGGGCGCCCCGACATCATCGCCGCGCGGATCGAGCGCCTCGGGCTGCGGCTGCAGGAAGGCCGCGACTTCGAGCTCACCAACATCAACGACGACCCGCGCTTCGGCGACTACTGGCGCCAGTACCACGCGCTCACCGAGCGCCGCGGGGTCACCCCGGACGCCGCCAAGAACCTGATCCGCTCGCGCGCGACCCTGATCGCGGCGCTGATGGTGCAGCGCGGCGAGGCCGACGGCATGATCGCCGGCCTGGTCGGCCGCTACCACAAGAAGCTCGGCTACCTGCGGACCGTGTTCGGGCTCGAGCGCGGCGTCACCGGCACCTCGGCCATGACCGGCGTCATCAACGAGCAGGGGGTCTGGTTCTTCCTCGACACCCACGTGCAAATCGACCCCAGCGCGGAGCAGATCGCGGAGGCCACGCTCCAGGGCGTGTTCCGCCTGAAACTGTTCGGCATCGAGCCCCGGGTGGCCCTGCTGTCGCATTCCAACTTCGGCAGCCACGACAACCCGGGCGCGATGAAGATGCGCAAGGTGCGCGAGATCCTGGCGCGCCGCGCGCCTCGTCTCGACATGGACGGCGAGATGCAGGCCGACGCGGCGTGGGACGAGGGGCTGCGCCAGCGCATGTTCCCCAACACCACCCTGAGCGGGCGCGCGAACCTGTTCGTGTTCCCCAACATCGACGCCGCCAACATCACCTACAACATGGTGCGGGTGGCGACCGGCGGCGTGGCGCTGGGCCCGATCCTGATGGGCCTGGACCATCCGGCCCACGTGCTCACGCCCGGCAGCACGCCGCGGCGCGTGGTCAACATGACCGCGATCACCGCGGTGGATGCCCAGATCCGCGCGTCGATGCGCGGCGGCGGCGGCGCGCAGGAAGCCGCGGAGGCCTAGCCGCCGGCGTGGCCGTGCACGGGCAGGGCGCCGCCGAGGGCGCGCGCCAGCGCCAGCAGCGGCCCGAGGTCGTCCTTGAGCACCACGGCCTCGGCGCCGGACACGTCCTCGCCCTCGCGCACCGCGCCGGTGACGAACACGCAGCGCGCGCCCGGCACGCGGGCGCGGACCGCCGCGAGCGCTTCGCGCCCGGACCAGCCCGGCAGGTTCAGGTCGCAGACGACGAGCTGCGGTTCGAAGCGCGCGAGCGCCCGCGCCAGCCCTTCCTCGCTGCACGCGCTGCGGCACTCGACGTCGAGGCCGGCCATGCGCAGCGCGTGCTCGGTGAGTTCGGCGTCGTCGCGCGAGTCGTCGACGATGAGCACGCGCAGCGCCACGGCTCAGGGCTCGG
This sequence comes from Gammaproteobacteria bacterium, assembly GCA_012510865.1. Lineage (GTDB taxonomy): Bacteria > Pseudomonadota > Gammaproteobacteria > Xanthomonadales > Xanthomonadaceae > Luteimonas. The sequence continues at coordinate 8,405 of JAAZHF010000439.1, read as the reverse complement.
AGGGACTTTCGTTGAGCACGGCCCAGAACTTGCCCAGCGTCCGCACCGCTTCGAAGAACTGGTCCACGTCGACCGGCTTGACCACGTAGGCGTTCACGCCGAGGTCCCAGCTGCGCGCGAGGTCGTTCTCCTCGCGCGACGACGACAGGATCACGACCGGCAGGCGCTTGAGCGCCTCGTGGCGGCGCAGTTCGGTGAGCACCTCGAGCCCGTCCATGCGCGGCATCTTGATGTCCAGCAGGAGCACCGCCGGGTCGCCCTCGGGGCGGTCGGCGAAGCGGCCGCGGCGCAGCAGGTAGTCCAGGGCCTCGACCCCGTCCTCGACGTGCACGATCGGGTTGGCGAGATGGGCGTCGCGCAGGGCGTCGATCGCCATCTCGGCGTCGTGCGGGCTGTCCTCGGCGAGCAGGATGGTGCGGATCGCGGTCATTCGCTGTGGCTCCGTTTGCCGGCATCGAGCGCGGCGGGCAGGCTGAAGTGGAAGGTGGCGCCCTTGCCGGGCTCGGCTTCGGCCCAGACCCGGCCATTGTGCCGCGTCACCACCCGCTTGACGCTGGCCAGGCCGATGCCGGTGCCGGCGAACTCGCTGGGCGGGTGCAGGCGCTGGAACACGCCGAACAGCTTCCCGGCGTAGGCCATGTCGAAGCCGGCGCCGTTGTCGGACACGCTGAACACGTGGTCGCCGCCGGCGTCGCGGCGGTGCCCGACGGTCACGATCGCCGGGTCGCGGCCGGCGCTGTACTTGACGGCGTTGCCCAGCAGGTTGGTCCACACCTGCCGCAGCATGTTCTCGTCGGCCACCAGCACCGGCAGGGTGCCGATGCGCCACTGCACGGCCTGGCCGGGGTTCTCGGCGGACAGGTTGGCGTCGAGCATGGCCCGCGTTTCCTCGACCAGCGACTGCATTTCCACGGCCTGCAGGCGCAGCGCGCTGCGGCCCAGGCGCGAGTACACCAGCAGGTCGTCGATCAGTTCGGACATGCGCCGGGCCGACCCGCCGATCAACTCGAGGTAGTGCGCGCCGCGTTCGTCGATCCCCTCGCCGAGGTGGCGGCGCAGCTTGTCCGCGAACCCGGCGATGTGGCGCAGCGGCGCCCGCAGGTCGTGCGAGACCGAGTAGCTGAACGCCTCCAGCTCGCGGTTGACGTCGGAGACCTGCTCGATCTTGCCCTCGAGCTGGCGGTTGAGCTCGCGGATGTGCTCTTCGCTGGCCTTCTGCAGGCTGATGTCGCTGGCGGTCAGCAGGGAGACCCGCTCGTCGCTGTCGGGGAGCTCCATCAGCCGGGCGTTGACCAGCATCACGCGGTCGATGCCGTCGGCGGTGCGCTGGCGCAGCTCGTAGTCCCAGACCTCGCGCCCGCGGGCGTAGACGTCGCGCAGGCGGCGCAGCGTCTCCTCGTCGTCCCAGGCACCGGCGCCGATGTCGGCGATCGACCGGCCGCGGGCGTTGCCCTCGAGGCCGAACAGCTCGGCGAAGGCGGCGTTGTGCATCACCACGCGGAGGTCGGCGTCGATGAGCACGATCGGCTCGCGGACGGTGTCGAGCACGGCGCCGGCGCGCACGTTGGCCCGCCGCGACGCCGCCTCGGCGCGGTTGCGCCGGTCGGCGTCGCGCATGGCCAGGGCGGCGAGGCCGAACAGGAGCAGGACCTGGGCCGCGAGGCTGCCGAAGGCCAGCCGGTCGGCCTGCCGCCGGCTGCGCTCGGCGACGTCCTGCCGCGCCGCCAGCAGGGTCCGCTCGGCGTCCACCATCTCCGCGATCGGCGCCTGCACGGGGAACTGTTCGGCGAGCCTCTGCAGTTCGTGGCTATCGATGGCGCCGCCGGGGCCCACCGAACGACGGATCTGGTCCAGGCGCTGGGTGATGCTCTGCCTCAGGGTGCCGATGCGCACCTGCTGCCCGGGGGAGTCGCGGGTGAGCTCCTCGATCCGGTCGAGGGTCGGCAGGATGACGGCGTGGCTGTAGTCGAGGCGCTCCTCGAGGATCGGGGCGTTGGCGCCCAGGGCGCGTTCCAGGGTCGCCGCCTCGATGTTGCGGACGGCGGCGCTCACCACCTGCAGGCTGGTCTCGACCGCCAGAGTGTGCGCCACCATCGCCTCGGCCGCGCGCGTGCGCTGTTCGGCCAGCCGCAGCAGCGCGAACGGCCCGACGACGATCACCAGGACCATCGCGGCAAGCACGGGCACGCGCCAGCGCGGGCTGGCCTGGGGCACGGCTGAGGAAGGCATGGGCGGCGGTGGGTCCCCTGTGTCCTGGCGAGGCCGGGGCAAGCGCCGCGGCCGGCCCCGGGATCATGGGTCAGCCGCGGGCCCGTGGCAAACGGGCCGGGGGCGCGCTGGTAGAATGGGGAGTCCGAAGAACCATCAATCCACGGTCGGCGCGCCGTGGCGGGAGCACACATGAACAGCTGGCTGAACGACGTCCTGCACAACGACCCGGATCCGGTCGAGTCGCGCGAATGGCTGGAGTCGCTCAAGGCCGTCATCGACGCCAGCGGCCCCGCCCGTGCGCACCAGCTGCTCGAGGGAATGGTCGAGCTGACCCGCCGCGCCGGCGCCCACCTGCCGTTCTCCCCGACCACCGAGTACATCAACACCATCCCGCCGCACCTGGAGCCGAAGATCCCCGGCGACCAGGCGATGGAGTGGCGCATCCGCTCGATCATCCGCTGGAACGCGATGGCGATGGTGGTGCGCGCCAACCGCAAGCCGGGCGACCTGGGCGGCCACATCGCCAGCTTCGCCAGTTCCGCGACGCTGTACGACGTCGGCTTCAACCACTTCTGGCGTGCCGCGTCCGACGACCACCCGGGCGACCTGCTCTACATCCAGGGCCACTCCTCGCCGGGCATCTACGCTCGCTCCTTCCTGGAGGGACGCCTGACCGAATCCCAGATCGACCACCTGCGCATGGAGGTGGACGGGCTCGGCATCCCGTCCTACCCGCACCCGTGGCTGATGCCCGACTACTGGCAGACGCCCACGGTGTCGATGGGCCTGGGCCCGATCGCCGCCATCTACCAGGCGCGCAACTGGAAGTACCTCGAAGCGCGCGGGCTGATGCCGAAGTCCGACCGCAAGGTCTGGTGCTTCCTCGGCGACGGCGAGACCGACGAGCCGGAGAGCCTGGGCGCGATCTCGATCGCCGGGCGCGAGGGCCTCGACAACCTGGTGTTCGTCATCAACTGCAACCTGCAGCGCCTCGACGGCCCGGTGCGCGGCAACGGCAAGATCATCCAGGAGCTGGAGGGCAACTTCCGCGGCGCCGGCTGGAACGTGATCAAGACGATCTGGGGCAGCTACTGGGACCCGCTGCTGGCGCGCGACAAGGACGGCATCCTGCGCAAGCTGATGATGGAAACCGTCGACGGCGAATACCAGAACTGCAAGGCGTTCGGCGGCAAGTACACGCGCGACAACTTCTTCGGGAAGTACCCCGAGACCCTGGAGATGGTGGCCAACCTGTCCGACGAGGACATCTGGCGCCTGAACCGCGGCGGCCACGACCCGCACAAGGTGTACGCGGCCTACCGCGCGGCGGTGGAGCCCACCGGGCAGCCGCCCGTGATCCTGGCCAAGACCGTCAAGGGCTACGGCATGGGCTCGGCCGGCGAGGCGCTCAATCCGACCCACCAGACCAAGAAGCTCGACGACGAGGCCGTGCGCGCGTTCCGCGACCGCTTCAGGATCCCGCTCGACGACGCCCAGCTGAAGGACGGCGCCGTTCCCTTCTACCACCCCGGCGAGAAGTCCGAGGAAGTGGAGTACATGAAGGAGCGCCGCGCCGCGCTCGGCGGTTTCCTGCCGCAGCGGCGCCGCAAGGCGTCGACCAGCCTGCCGGCGCCCAGGCTCGAGGTGTTCGAGCGCCTGCTCAAGGACACCGGCGAGCGCGAGATCAGCACCACCATGGCCTTCGTGCAGTCGCTGGGCATCATCCTGCGCGACAAGCAGGTCGGCCCGCGCGTGGTGCCGATCGTGGCCGACGAGGCGCGCACCTTCGGCATGGAAGGCCTGTTCCGGCAGATCGGCATCTATGCGCCGCACGGGCAGAAGTACAAGCCGGTCGACCGCGACCAGCTCATGTACTACCGCGAGGACGCGGCCGGCCAGGTGCTGCAGGAAGGCATTTCCGAGGCCGGCGCCTTCGCGTCGTGGATGGCGGCCGCCACCAGCTACAGCACCAACGACCTGCAGCTGATGCCGTTCTACATCTACTATTCGATGTTCGGCTTCCAGCGCGTCGGTGACGCCGCCTGGCAGGCGGCCGACATGCGCGCGCGCGGCTTCCTGCTCGGCGACACCGCCGGCCGCACCACTCTCAACGGCGAGGGCCTGCAGCACGAGGACGGCCACAGCCACCTGCTTGCGGGGGCGATCCCGAACTGCCGCGCCTACGATCCGACCTTCGCCGGCGAGGTGGCGGTGATCGTCCAGCACGGCATGCAGCGGATGCTCGAGGAGCAGCAGGACGAGTACTGGTACATCACCCTGATGAACGAGAACTACGCCCACCCGGCGCTGCCCGAGGGCGCGGCCGAGGGCGTGATCCGCGGCATGTACCTGCTGAAGGACGCAGGCAAGCCGAAGAAGGGCGAGCTGCGCGTGCAGCTGATGGGCTCCGGCACGATCCTGCGCGAGGCGATCGCCGCGGCCGAGCTGCTGGACAAGGACTTCGGGGTCACCGCCGACATCTGGTCCTGCCCCAGCTTCACCGAGCTCGGCCGGGACGGCTTCGACGCCGAGCGCTGGAACCGCCTCAACCCCGAGGCGAAGAAGCCGCGCAAGCCCTACGTCACCGCGATGCTCGAGGGCCGGCAGGGCCCGGCGATCGCCGCCACCGACTACGTGCGCGCCTTCGCCGACCAGATCCGCGCCTTCGTGCCGATGCGCTACACGGTGCTGGGCACGGACGGCTTCGGCCGCTCGGACACCCGGGCCAACCTGCGCCGCCACTTCGAGGTCGACCGCTTCCACATCGCACACGCCGCGATCGACGCGCTGGCCAGGGACGGCAGGATGACCGCCAAGGACGCGGCGCGCGCGCTCAAGCTCTACCGGATCGACACGGACAGGCCGAACCCGCTGCACGCCTGATCGCGGCTGCGCCGGCGGCGGTGCGCCGGCCGGCGTGCCCCGCAGGACGACGAAGGCACGCCCGGGGGCGTGCCTTCGCATGTCGCGGCCGGAGTGGGGCGTCCCTGCCCCGGACCGGACTCAGTCGGACATCTTCCTGGCGTCGAAGCGCCATTCCGCGCTGCCCCCCATGGCCGCGGCGGTCCCGCCGCTGGCCGCCTGGCCGCACGCGACCCAGAAGGTCACCGTCCGCGACCCGCCCAGGCGGCGGTTGGAGGCGATCACCACCCACTCGCGCGCATTGCGCCCGCGCCCGCTGGTGTTGAGGTACACCCCGTCCACGTCCCCGGCGCCGAAGCCGTCCTCGGCGTGGCCTTCCACGTACACGCCACCGTTGACGGCGATCGCATAGGACGGGCAGGTCGCGATCGCGCGGCTCATGGCCAGGCTGGAAATGGTGGCCTCGGAGGTCAGGTACTCGAGCGCGCCGATGCCCGCGGGGCCCTGCGGTCCTGCCGGGCCCTGGGGACCCGCGGGGCCCATCGCGCCCTCGGGACCCGCCGGACCCGCCGGACCCATGGGTCCCATTGGCCCGATCGGACCGGTAGCGCCGGCCGGGCCCTGTTCGCCCTGCGGGCCAGCGGGACCGGCTTCGCCGCGCTCGCCCTGCGGACCAGCGGGGCCCATTTCGCCGCGCTCGCCCTGGGGGCCAGCGGGACCGGCTTCGCCACGCTCGCCCTGGGGGCCAGCGGCACCGACGGGGCCCTGCTCGCCCTGCGGCCCGGCGGGGCCCATTTCGCCACGCTCGCCCTGCGGGCCGGCCGGACCGGTTTCGCCACGCTCGCCCTGCGGACCGGTAGCACCGGTGGGGCCCTGTTCGCCCTGCGGACCAGCGGGACCGGCTTCGCCACGCTCGCCCTGCGGCCCGACCGGACCGGTCTCGCCGCGCTCGCCCTGGGGGCCGGTAGCGCCGACGGGGCCCTGCTCGCCCTGCGGGCCGACCGGGCCTACGTCGCCCTGCGGGCCGACCGGACCCGCTTCGCCCTGCGGACCCTGTTCGCCCTGCGGACCGGCGGGACCGGCTGCGCCGCGCGCGCCCTGCGGACCGGTTTCACCGGCGGGCCCCTGCGCCCCCTGCGGGCCGGCGGGACCGGTGTCGCCGCGCTCACCGCGCGGTCCGGTGGGACCGGCCTCGCCCTCGGGTCCGCGCGGGCCCTGCGGGCCGACGGCGCCGATGGTCAGGCCGTAGTCCAGCTGCGTCGTGCCGGTGCTGCTGAAGTGTTCGATGGTGAGCATGTAGTCGCCAGCCGGCGGCAGGCCGCCGGGAAGCGTGCAGGTCAGCATGGTCAGCGAGTCGGGCCCGCGCGAGCGCATGCAGTGGCGGCTGACGTCGCCCACGTCGCCCAGCGTGATCCGCGAACGCGCGGCCGAGTACTGCAGGTCCTCGCCGAGGACCACGAAGGCCCCAAGGTCGTCGAGGGTGACGACCGAGACGATCCGCGGCTCCGCGGATGCGGCGCCGGAGGCGATGGCGAGTGCAAGGGCGCCCGCAAGCGCCGTCCTGTTGCGTGTCCTGCTCATGTTTCTCCCCTTTCCGTATGGACGCCGCGGGTCATCCGCGATCCCGGGGATCGTGAGCAATGTCCGTGCCAACTGTGACGGAATACCGTTCAGGTCGTGACAGGGGCGTCGCTGCGCGCTTTCCGCGTTGTTTCGCCGACCACACGCAGCGAGCCGGGCGGCGCATGCAGGGGTTGAAGATTGTCAAATCCCGGGAGGCACGGACGCTTCGCGTCTATGTCCGGGGACCGGCGTCGATGGAGGCGACCGTCGCCTATTGGCGCGCGATCGCCGAGGAATCGCGGCGGGACCGGCCGGACTACGTGCTTCTGGTCGACGAGCTGCGCGGGCCGGCGCTGGGTGCCGCGGAGTGGCAGTCCCTGGTGGGGACGCTGCTCGGTTCCGGGCTGGAATCCGTGCGAATCGCCCACGTGAAGCCGCACGGGCTCGACCAGGTGGAGCACTGCGAGCTCTCGGCCCGGCAGGCCGGCTTCGAGGCGCGGGTGTTCGTGAACGAGCGCCTGGCCCGGCTCTGGCTGCTGTTCGGGGCGCTGCCCGCGGACTAGGTCCCGCCGGCGCCCGCGGGGAACATGCTGCCGGTCCGGACCAGGCGCTGGTGCCAGGAAAGCGCCTCGTCCAGCAGGTGCGGCGTGTGTCGGCCGTAGCCGTCGCGGTCGGCGCGCTCGAAATAGTCCTCGAGCAGCGGGCGGAAGTCCGGATGCGCGCAGTTGGCGATGATCCGCCGGGCGCGCTGGCGCGGCGCGAGCCCGCGCAGGTCGGCCAGGCCCTGTTCGGTCACCACCACCATGGTGTCGTGCTCGGTGTGGTCGACGTGGCTGGCCATCGGCACGATGCCCGACACCTTGCCGCCCTTGGCCGTGCTCGGTGACATGAAGACCGACAGGTAGGCGTTGCGCGCGAAGTCGCCCGAGCCGCCGATGCCGTTCATGATCCGGCTGCCGGCGATGTGGGTGGAGTTGACGTTGCCGTAGATGTCCGCCTCGATCATGCCGTTCATGGCGATGCACCCAAGGCGCCGGATCAGCTCCGGATGGTTCGAGATCTCCTGCGGGCGCAGCAGGATGCGCTTGCTGTAGAAGTCGACGTTGGCGTTGAACTCCTCGATGCCTTCCGGGCTGAGCGAGAACGAGGTCGCCGACGCCATGCGCAGCACTCCCTCCTTCAGCAGCTTCAGCATCCCGTCCTGGATGACCTCGGTGTAGGCCGCCAGGCCCTCGAAGCCGCCTTCGGCCAGGCCGGCGAGCACGGCGTTGGCGATGTTGCCCACGCCCGACTGCAGCGGCAGCAGCTTGTCGGTCAGGCGGCCGCGCTTGATCTCATGGGCGAGGAAGTCGAGCAGGTGGCCGGCGATCTGCTTCGAGGCCTCGTCCGGCGGGCTGAAGGGGGTGTTGCGGTCGGGGGCGTTGGTGTCCACCACCGCGATCACCTTGTCCGGGTCCACCCGCAGCCAGGGCTCGCCGATGCGGTCATCGGGCTGCACCAGCGGGATCGGCATGCGGTTGGGCGGCAGGGCGGTGCCGTAGTAGATGTCGTGCATGCCGTCCAGCGCCTCCGGCTGCCAGCGGTTCACCTCCAGGATCACCTGGTCGGCCTGCTCCAGCCAGGTCTTGTTGTTGCCCACCGAGGACGAGGGAATCAGGGTGCCGTCCTCGCGGATGCCGGCCACTTCCACCACGGCCACGTCGATGTCGCCGAAGAACCCGAACCAGGTGTGCTGGGCCACGTGGCTGAGGTGGATGTCGATGTAGTCC
>JAAZHF010000438.1 GCA_012510865.1 Gammaproteobacteria bacterium | reverse complement strand
GCGAGAACGTCAGCAGTCCACCCATCAGGTGGCCCATCACCACCACCGGCTTGAGCAGCCAGGTCACGGTCCACATGCCGAGCAGCGCCTGGAAGATGATCACCGCCAGGGTGAGCGCGGATTCGCGCGCGAGGTCCTCGCCGCGCCAGCGCAGCGCGGCCGCGAGGAGGATCGCCTCGCCGGCCACGGCCAGCGCCGAGGCCGCGACGTGCGCGCCGGCCATGTAGGCCGGGATCGCGACCGCCACCAGGCCGGCGGCCGCCAAGACCTGGGCCACGCCCAGGCGGCGCCGGCGCGCGGCCAGCAGCGCCAGGCCCAGCACCAGCAGGCCCAGCACGGCGGCCACGTGGCGGTGCACCTGCTCGCGCCAGGCCTTGTGGTCCTCGAACGGGCGGATGCTGCTGGCGGCGTGGTCGGCGACGTGCTGCGCGGCCTTCGGCCAGGTGGCGCGGCCGTAGCAGGTCGGCCAGTCGGGGCAGCTGAGGCCGGCGTGCGACAGCCGCACGAAGGCGCCGAACACGATCACCCCCAGGGCCAGCGCGACGGCCAGCCAGGCGATGCGGTGGAAGTGGCGGTGGATGTGGCGGACGCCATGGCGCCCGGCGGAGCTGTCGGTCATCACTTCAGTTTCAGCAGGCGCGCCATGTCCGTGCGCAGGTGGCCGGGGTCGAAGCCCGGCGCATAGCGCAGGATCACGAAGCCGTTGGGATCGACAACATACACCGGCGCGCCGCCGGTGCCACCCGCGTCGACCCCCGGCAGCTGCGAGGTGATCGCCGGCGACGGCTCGAGCACGTGCCATACGCGGTTGCGCAGCGCGTCCTCCGGCGGGGTGCCGACCCAGAGGATGTGCACGTGGTCGGCGTGGTGACCGAACAGGCGCCCGACCATGTCGATGTCGTGCGCCAGCGCGACGCAGGCGTCGGTGCAGCTCGCAGGCGGGGCGACCAGGATCCGCCAGGTCCGCTCGACCGGCGTCCATGCGTATTCGCCGCCGTCGGCCAGGCGGGGCGCGACGCCGCGCAGGTCGCCCTTGGGCTCCAGCAGTTCGCCGTGGTTCTTCATGCCCCGGGGCTGCCAGCCGGAGAAGCGCAGCGCGCCGGCGACCAGCGCGCTGCCGAAGAACACGACCACGATGAGCACCAGCAGCGCGCGGTTGCGGTTGCGCTGCCGGACCGGGATCGGGGTGGCGGGGGACGGATCGTTCATCTGCGGGACCTGCGGAAGGTGAGGACCAGGGCGGTGGCCAGCACCGCGAGGGCAAGTGCGAACCACTGGAAGGCGTAGCCGAGATGGCGCTCGGGCGGAAGCGTGTTGGGCAGCACGTCGAGGTCGCGGGCGTAGCCCAGCGGCGCGGCGGGATCGAGCCTGAGCACGCGCGGTGCGAGCGCGGGCTGGCGCAGCGGCGCCGACAGCGCGGCCGGATCCAGGCCGACGGCAAGCAGGGTGCCGTCATCGCCGACGGCGAAGCCCGTCGGACCCAGCCCGTGCGACGGCGGCGGCGCCAGCAGGCCCTCGATGCGGTGCACGCCCGGGGGCCGCGGCACGTCCGGCAGGGCGCGGTCGCCCGGAAGGGCGATCCATCCCAGGTCGACCAGCAGCGGCGGCGTGCCCGATGCCGGCGCGAACGCGCGGTACGCGCGCACGCCGGCGCGCCCCGAACGCTGCTGGTTGTCGAGGAGGACGGCGGGCGCGTCGGCGAAGCGGCCCTCGCCCGCGGCCCAGTCATGCGCGCGCGCGCGGCCGGGGTCGGCGGCGGCGGAGAGCGGCAGCGGAGCGCGCGACGCAAGCGTGGCGGACACGGCGTCGAGCATCGCCTGCTTTTCGTGCTGCCGCCCGAGCTGCCACTGGCCGAGCCAGCAGAACGCCGCGATCGCCACGATCGCCAGCGCCCAGCCGCCCACCAGCGTGCCGCGCCCCGCCATCTCAGCGCGCCATCGCGGTGTCATACTCGGGGGATCGCAGCGGCCTGCCGGAGGCCCACCGCATGAGTGATTCCCTCAAAACCCTGCTCATCATCGGATTCCTGGTCGTGATCGTGTGGAACCTGGGCGCCGGCCTCTACTACATGCTCGTCGACAAGGGCACCACCAAGCGCACGGTGAATGCGCTCACCCGGCGCATCGCCCTGTCGGTGGTCCTGATCCTGATCGTGCTGCTGTCGATCTGGATGGGCTGGATCACGCCGCACGGCATCCAGGGCTGACGGCCGCCGACGGATCCCAGGCGCCTGCGCGCAGGCGGGAAGGCCGGCGTCCGCCGGCCTTCGGCGTCCAGGGG
>JAAZHF010000437.1 GCA_012510865.1 Gammaproteobacteria bacterium | reverse complement strand
GCCGACCCGCAAGGACCCGATGCCCCGCCACGAAGGCGGTACGCAGCGCGATCCGACGCCGGATCCAGACCGGCCGGCGTGATCGACGTCGCCATCGTCGGCGGCGGGCCCGCCGGGCTCACCGCTGCGTGCTACCTGCGCCGGTTCCACCGCAGCTGCGTGGTCCTGGATGCCGGCAACAGCCGGGCGCGCTGGATCCCCGAGAGCAACAACTGCCCCGGGTTCCCGGGCGGGGTGTCCGGCGTCGAACTGCTGCGGCGCCTGCGCGACCAGGCCGATGCCGTGAGCGTCCCGGTCGAGCACGCAACGGTCGACGACATCGCGCGCCGCGGCGACGGCTTCGAACTGCGCGCCGGCGGTCGCCGCTGGCGCGCGCGCAGGGTCATCCTCGCCAGCGGCGTGGCCGACAGGCTCCCGGATGCGCCGTGGGTGGAAGAGGCGGTCGGCTGCGGCGCCCTGCGCCTGTGCGCGGTCTGCGACGCGTACGAGGCCAGCGACCTGTGCATCGGCGTGCACGGGCCGGCCGACGTGATCGGATCCCACGCATTGTTCCTGCGCGGCTACTCCGCGTCCGTGCACGCGATCCCGACCGACGACGGCGACGGCGGCGCCGACGGAGCGGCCGCGCGCGCGGCCGGGGTGGCCTGGCTTCCCGGCGGCGGCCGCCTGGAGTTCGACGGCCGGCGCCTGGGCTACCTGCCCCCGGGCGGCGAGGCCACTTCCTTCGACACGGTGTACGCCTACCTGGGCATGGACACGGGTGCCCGCCTCGCGGCGGCCGCCGGTGCCGAGCTGACGGGCGACGGCGAGATCCTGGTCGACGGCGACCAGCAGACGCGGCTCCCTGGCCTGTATGCGATCGGCGACATCGTGAGCGGCCTCAACCAGATCTCGGTGGCCGTGGGACACGCGGCGATCGCGGCCGTGCATGCGCACAACGCGCTGCCTTTCGTGGCCCGGGAGGACGCGGCCGGCTGAGGCCGCGGGCGGGGCAACAAAAAACCCGCGCAGCGCGCGGGTCCTTCGTTGCCGACTGGTGCCCAGGAGAGGACTCGAACCTCCACGGTTTTACCCGCTAGTACCTGAAACTAGTGCGTCTACCAATTCCGCCACCTGGGCAGGTGGGCGCGTATGTTGCAGCGCGGCGCGCGTGCTGTCAACGGTTGACGGGAACGGAACCTCGACGCCCCGCGCGTACAATCGCCCGATGACAAAGACGACAGGCAAGCGCGGCGGCAGCCGCGGAAAAGCCCCTGCCAAGGCAGGCGCCAGGAAAGGCAGAGCCGGGGAAACCGGCGCCCAGCCGGCATGGATGCCCGATCCGGGGCTGCTGCGCGCGATGAAGCCGGGCACGCGAAGCGATGGCGGAGCGCCGCATGCCGCCAGGGCGCCTGCGCAGGAGAAGCCCGCCGGGGGCCGCGCGCGCGGCAAGGGCGGCTTCCGCGACCCGCAGGCCGCGCGCGAGGCCGACCGCTACGAGAATCCCATCGCGAGCCGCGAGGCGATCCTCGAAGTCCTCTCCGCCGCCGAAGGTCCGATGGATGCGGAGGCGCTGCAGCAGGTGCTGGGACTGACCGATCCCGACCGGGCCGCGGCGCTGGACAAGCGCCTGGCGGCGATGCTCCGCGACGGCCAGGTGCTGAAGAACCGGCGTGACGGCTTCGTGCCCGCCGCGCAGGCCGACCTCGTCCCGGGCACGGTGATCGCCAACCCCGCAGGCTTCGGCTTCCTGCGCCCCGAAAGCGGCGTCGGCGACGCCCTGTTCCTCCCGCCGTTCGAAATGCGCAAGGTCCTGCACGGCGACCGCGTGCTGGGCAGCGGCACCGGCGGCGATCGCCGCGGCCGCAGGGAAGGGGGGATCGTCGAAGTGCTCGAGCGCCGCGTGACGCGCCTGATCGGGCGATTCGCGCTGGAGTCCGGCATCAGCTTCGTGGTTCCCGACGACCGCCGCATCCAGCGCAACGTGCAGGCGCCGAGCGATGCCCGGCTGGACGCGCGCGACGGGCAGCGCGGGGTGTGCGAGATCGTGACGCCGCCCGACAGCCACCGGCCCCCGATCGGCCGCGTGCTTGCGGTGCTCGGCGACCGGCTGACGGCGTCGATCGCGGTCGAGGCGGCGATCCACGGCCACGACATCCCGCACGAGTTCCCCGCCGGGGTGCTCGATGCCGCCGCCGCGGTGCCGGTCGAGGTCGCTGCCGGCGAAACCAGGGGCCGGCTCGACCTGCGCCCGCTGCCGCTGGTGACCATCGACGGCGAGGACGCCAAGGACTTTGACGATGCGGTCTACTGCGAACCCAACCGCGACGGCTTCCGGCTGGTGGTGGCGATCGCCGACGTGTCCCACTACGTGCGCCCGGGCGAGCCGCTGGACGTCGAGGCGCAGAAGCGCGCCACCTCGGTCTATTTCCCGGGCTACGTGGTGCCGATGCTGCCCGAGACCCTGTCCAACGGCATCTGCTCGCTGAAGCCGCGGGTCGACCGCCTCGCCTTCGCCTGCGACATGCAGGTCGACCGCCGCGGAAACGTGGTCTCGTACTCCTTCCACGAGGCCGTGATGCACTCGCACGCGCGCCTGACCTACACCCAGGTCTGGAACGCGGTGGGCGACGGCGTCCCCGATGCCGACCGCGAGGCGGCGCAGGCCTTCATCGGGCCGCAGATGGAGCAGGTCCGGCAGCTGCACCAGCTGTTCAAGGTGTTCGAGAAGGCGCGCGCCCAGCGCGGCGCGATCGACTTCGAGACCTCGGAAGTCCGCTTCGTCCTCGGTCCGCAGGGCGAGGTCACCCAGGCGGGCATGATCCAGCGCAACGACGCCCACAAACTGATCGAGGAGTGCATGATCGCGGCCAACGTCGCGGCCGCGCATGCGCTGCTGGCGTCGGGGATCCCGGCGCCGTTCCGCGACCACGACCGTCCGCCGGAGGGCAAGTACGCCGACCTGCTGGAATTCCTGAAGGAGTTCCAGCTGCGCCTCCCGCCCTGGGCGCGGGTCCGCCCGCGGGACTTCCGCAAGCTGCTGGAGACCGTGCGCGACCGGCCCGACGCCGCGCTGCTGGAGTCGGTGCTGCTGCGCAGCCAGTCGCTGCCGGTGTATTCGCCCGACAACATCGGCCACTTCGGGCTTGCGCTCGAGGCTTATGCCCATTTCACCTCGCCGATCAGGCGCTATGCCGACCTGCTCGTGCACCGCGCGATCAAGCATGCGCTGCGCGGCGGCCGGCCGGCGAAGTACACCTACACCGCGCACGAGATGGCGGCGCTGTCGCTGCAGTGCTCGGAGCGTTCGCGCCGGGCCGACGAGGCGCAGCGCGAGGTCGACGAGCGCTACCGCGCGGCCTGGATGGAGGAACACGTGGGCCGCGAGTTCGACGGCGTGGTCAGCGGCGTCACCAGCTTCGGGCTGTTCGTCGAACTCGACGAATCGAAGGTCAATGGCCTGGTGCACGTGACCCAGTTGCCGATCGACTTCTACCACTTCGACCCGATCCGGAAGACACTGACCGGCCAGCGCTCGGAGCGCGAGTTCCGGCTCGGGGACCGCGTGCGCATCGTGGTGCTCAAGGCGAGCGTCGAGGAACTGAAGATCGATTTCCGGCTGGTCGAGCCCGGCAGGCGCGGCAAGGGCGACCCGAGGCCGCCGGCGCCCCGCGGGCAGCCGGCGAAGCGTGGCAAGCAGAAGTACTGAGGACGAAGCGCGGATGGCGGGCAAGCAGAACCAGTGGATCGTCGGCATCAACGCCGTCGCGTCGGCGGTGGAGCACGACGCCGGGAACGTGCGCGAAGTGCTGCTCGAGGCGGGCGGCAGGAACCCGCGCCTGACCGCGATCGAGGAGCAGGCGCGCCGCCGCGACATCGATGTCCGGCGCGTCGCGCAGCAGGCGCTGGACGGCGTCGCCGGCGGCCTGCGGCACCAGGGCGCGGTGGCGCGCTACGCCGCGGCCCGGACCTTCGAGGAGGCCGAACTGCCGGGCCTCGTCGAGGAGGCTGGAGGACGCGCCCTGCTCCTGGTGCTCGACAGCGTGCAGGACCCGCACAACCTCGGCGCCTGCCTGCGCAGTGCCGCCGCCGCTGGCGTGACCGCGGTGGTGATCCCCAGGGACAAGGCCGTCCAGGTCAACGCCACCGTGCGCAGGACCTCGGCCGGCGCCGCGGACGCGATCCCCGTCGTGCGCGTGACCAATCTTGCGCGGAGCCTGCGCGAGTTGCAGAAGCTGGGAGTCTGGATCTACGGCCTGGCCGGCGAATCCGGGGCGTCGCTGTATGGCGTCGACCTCCGCGGCAACGTCGCGCTGGTGCTGGGCGGCGAGGGCGAAGGGCTGCGTCGCCTGACCCGCGAGCACTGCGACCAGCTGGTCTCGCTGCCGATGCCGGGCGCGGCCGGGGCCGGGGTCGAGAGCCTCAACGTCTCGGTGGCGGCGGGCGTGTGCCTGTTCGAGGCGGTCCGGCAGAGGCTCTAGGG
>JAAZHF010000436.1 GCA_012510865.1 Gammaproteobacteria bacterium | reverse complement strand
TCCAGGAACCCTGCAGGCCGCGGTGGCCACCGTGGCCTGCAGGGTTCCTGGATTCAGGCCAAACCGCGCCAGTGCCGCTTTGTCCGGCACCACGGTCAGCAGCGGCAAACCCGTTGCCTGTTCGGTCTTGACGTCAGCGGCTCCGGTGACCTGCCGGGCGACAGCCTCCACCTTTTCTGCCACGTCGACCAACGTGTCCAGGTCGTCGCCGAACACCTTCACCGCGACATCGGCGCGGACGCCGGAGATCAGCTCGTTGGTCCGCATTTCAATCGGTTGCGTGAACTCGAAGTTGTTGCCTGGAAGAGCCGCCACTGCCTGCTCGATCTCGTCGATGAGCACGTCCTTGGGCTTGCGCGGGTCCGGCCAGTCCTTGCGGTGCTTCATCATCAGGAACGTGTCGGCCACGTTGGGGGGCATCGGATCCGTAGCCACCTCGGCCGTGCCGATCTTGCTGAAGACCCGCTCCACCTCGGGAATCTGCATCAAGCGCTCTTCGACATCGAGTTGCATCTTCACCGACTGCTCCAGGCCGGTTCCCGGAATCCGGATCGCGTGCATGGCGATGTCGCCCTCGTCGAGGTTGGGAATGAACTCGCTGCCAAGACGGGTGGCAAGAAGAACCGACAGCGCCACTAGGGCAAGCGCGCCCCCGAGGACCCATGGACGCCTCCGGAGCGACCAGGCGAGCACGGGTGTATAGCGCCGTCGGGTCCATTGAATCAGGCGGTTCTCCTTTTCCTCGACCCGTCCGCCGAGAAAGAGCGCGATCGACGCCGGCACGAAGGTCAGCGACAGGACCATGGCACCGGTCAGCGCCAGCACCACCGTGATTGCCATGGGGTGGAACATCTTCCCTTCGATCCCGGTCAGCGCAGAGATCGGCAGGTAGACGGCTGCGATGATGAACATGCCGAACAGGCTGGGGCGGAGCACCTCGACAGTGGCGGTCGCGGTGACGTCGTTGCGTTCTTCGCGGGTCATCACGCGACCGAGGCGATGCTGGACTTCGCCGAAGCGGCGCAGGCAGTTCTCGATGATGATCACTGCGCCGTCGACGATGAGGCCGAAATCGATCGCGCCCAGGCTCATCAGGTTTCCGGAGACGCCCCCTCGTACCATCCCCGTAATGGTGAACAGCATGGCCAGTGGGATGACCGCAGCGGTGATGAGCGCAGCGCGGAAGTTTCCAAGCAGCAGGAACAGCACGACGATGACCAGCAAAGCGCCTTCGATGAGGTTCTTCGAAATGGTCTGCATCGTGCGTTCGACCAGTTCGGTGCGGTCGTAGACGGCGGTCGCCGTGACGCCATCGGGGAGGCTTGCGTTGGCATCGCGCAGCTTGGCCGCGGACGCTTGGGCGACAGTGCGGCTGTTGGAGCCCACCAGCATCGAGACCGTGCCAAGGACCACCTCTTCGCCGTTCTGGGTCGCTGCGCCCGTGCGTAGTTCCGGGCCCTCCCCCACCTCGGCAACGTCCCGCACCCGGATCGGGAGACCATCGCGACGGTCGAGCACGATGTCGCGTATCTCATCGACCGCGCCGACCTGCCCTGGGACCCGGACCAGGTACTGTTGGCCGTTCCGCTCGATGTAACCGGCGCCAACGTTTTGGTTGTTGGCGGCGACCGCCTCGACGATGTCGTGCAGGGTGAACCCAAGGGCAACCAGCCTGGACGGGTCCGGCGTGATGTGGATCTGGCGCTCGAACCCGCCCATCGTGTTGACCTCGGTCACCCCCGGCGTGTTTCGCATTTGCGGGCGGACGACCCAGTCCTGGAGCGTCCTCAGATCGGTCGCGGTCCATGGTTTGCCGTCGGGTTTGCGGGCTTCAGGGGCCGCGTCGACCGTGTACATGAAGATCTCGCCCAGACCGGTGGAGATCGGCCCCATCTGTGGCTCGAGTCCGTCCGGGATCTGCGATCTGATCTGGAGGAGCCGTTCGGCGACCTGCTGGCGGGCGAAGTAAACGTCCGTCCCATCTTCGAAGACGACCGTGACCTGCGACAGGCCGTAGCGTGACAGGGACCGCGTGTAATCAAGCCTTGGCAGGCCAGCCAATGCCGTCTCGATCGGGTAGCCGACCCGCTGTTCGGACTCCAGGGGCGAGTAGCCAGGCGCCTCGGTGTTGATCTGCACCTGGACATTGGTGATGTCGGGCGTGGCGTCGATGGGCAGCCGGGTGAAGCTCCAGATGCCGAGGCCGATCAAGCCCAAGCTCAGCACCAGCATCAGCCAGCGATGCCGGATCGAGAAGCGGACCATGCTTTCCAGCATGCCGGCCTCGTGGACGACGGCGTCAGTGCTCATGCGACGCGCCCTCCTTGCCGATGTCCGCCTTGATCAGGTAACTCTGCTCGACTACGACCTCGTCGCCCTGGTTGATGCCCTCACGCACTTCCACCTGTCGGGCATCGCGTACGCCGAGCTGCACCGGCTGCGCCCGATAGCGCTCGCCCTCGCGCACGAAGACCACTTCGGCGCCGTCCATGGTCTGCAGGGCCACCAATGGCACCAGCAGCGCGACAGGTTGCTGCGCGACCGTGATTCTCGCCTTGACCGCCGAACCCGGCCGCCAGAGGCCGTCGGAGTTTTCGATGGTCGCCCTGGCCACAGTGCTCTGGCTGGACGTCGACATCCCGGGGAGCACGCGTTCAAGCGTGGTCTGCGCTGTTTCGCCATCGCTCATGCGCGTCACCATCACCGGCACGCCTGGCTGGATGTGCTGTGCATCGGCGCCGAAAATGTGAAGGTCCACCCAGAGTTGGGAGAGGTCGGCGACTTCGAACAGGGGCGCGCCGTCTCCTGCCAACGCACCCACTGAGGCAGACCGCGAGGTGACGACGCCGGCAATGGGAGCGGTCAGGTTGTAGCTGCTCAAGCTCAGGTTGCTTTCGATGGTTGCCAGAACCTGCCCAGCGCGGACACGGTCACCGACATTGGCCCGGGCCGAGCGGATGGGGCCGGGGAAGCGTGCCGTGACTTGGGCAACGCGCCCCTCCACCGGCGTCAGCAGGCCCTGAACTTCGTGCTCGTCAGCGATGACGCCCGGCCCGGCGGGTTGCGTCTTGATTCCAGTCTTCTCGGCAACCGCAGCCGGAATGACGGTGCTGTGAGATTCCTCGCCCTCGTCGTGGCCATGTCCGCCCTCGCCTTCATCGTGGCCGGCGCCTTCGTCCACATGTGAGGCAGCGCCTGAAGCTGGCGCCTCGCCTTGGCAAGCCGCAAGCACGAAAGCAAGGGCGAGAATTGCGATCAATTGGGGGAACTTCATGGTGTTACTCCTGCTTTGCCTTCAGCGGCTGTGTCGGCGACGAAGGCCTGGCCGGTCAGTCGTTGGATTTCGATCAAGGCACGCTGGGCCTCGAGCGCGGCCCTCAGCTGTTGGATGCGAGCCGCCGTGTGTTCGGCCTGCAAGCTCGCCCATTCCAGATGGCTGGCGGCTCCGGCTCGATATGCCGTCGCGGCTGCCGCTTCCGCCCGGGCAAGACGTGGAAGGACGTCCTCTTCCAGCCGTTGTGTTTCCAGGCGCGCCACCTCGAAGCGCCCGTGTGCCTCGGCCAAGGTCGAATAGAGGGACAACCCTGCTGCCTCGCGCTCGATCTCCAGTCCAGCGAGCTCAGCCTGTGCAGCACGAATCCCGGGCTGGGCGCGGCCCCGTGTGCCGAACGGGATGGAAACGCTCCCGATCAGACCGAAATCGTTGTCGTCGGACATGCGACGCACACCGACCTGCCAATTCAGATCTGGGGTCGCCTCGCTGCGAGCAAGCTGGAGCCGGGCCTCGCGCACACGCCGCTCGTCGACGAACTGGGCGAGTTCTGGTGTGCGCTGCAGCCAGGCAGCGAGCTCTGCAAAGTCCGCAATTTCGGGCAGCGCCAGGGGGTCTCCTCCTGCGACCTGGAACGTCGGGCTGCGTTCACCCCACAATGCGGCCAGATGCTGGCGCGCGGCCATTTCGGCTTGCGCCGCCCGAGCCAGTTCTAGCCGCGCACGTGCCGCGGCCGCTTCGGCGGTCAGCACGACGGCCTCCGGCGAGGCTCCGGCCTCGTGACGACGTCGGGCCGCAGTGACGGTGCGGTCCCGCTGTTCAATGTCCATGCGGGCGATGGCGCCTTGGTGCTGCGCCGCCACGACCGCCAGATAGCGTCGGGCGACTTCCGCCAGGAGGTCCAGGCGCCGACCCTCGCGCTCCACCGCCAGGGTGTCGATCCGGCTCTGGGCAAGTACGCGGCGGGCGTCCAGCTTGCCCCCACGCTCCAGCACGGAAGCCAATGTCAGGGTGACCTCTGCGCCTGACACGCCGCTTGCGGCGCCGCTTCCAAGCACGTTCTCGACTTCGACGCCGCCGAACAGCGCTGGACGCAGGGACGCACGTTCCAGCTCCGCTTCCAGCGCGTCGCGGCGGGGACTGAACAGCCGAAGATCGGGATGGGTATCAGCTACGCGCTGGAAAGCGTCGCGCAGGGTCAGGGTGTCGCTCGCGTGCGTGGGAAAGGCCACGGCACAGACGACGACGAACGCGGCCTTGGCCGCGAATCGAAAAATCATGGATTGCTCCGAGCTAGGGGGACGACAACGGTCGGCGACTCGCCGACAGAGGGGTCACGCGTAGATCGGAGGCTTGAACGGGCTCGACAGGTGCGCCGACGGCAAAAGGACGGGCTTCGTGGTCATCAACTGACCCGCGGGGGATAGCGGCGGCAGTTGCGCTACCCCGGGCAGCAACGCTGCAGTGAAGCCGCAGCAATGCGCGAAGTGGACGAACATGTGCAGCGTTTCGGACTCCCCTTGACCCTGCTCGCCAGGCACGGCTTGCTCCCCATCGGAGATGCCGGTGCGCAGTTCATGCTGATGGGTCCCGGATGGGTCATGCGCAAGGGCGTGGATCTCGCCCACAGCTGCGATCACGGGCTGCAACAGGAGGCCAAACACTAGCAGCCCCAGGAGCACAGCCTGCGCGGCGATAGACGGCAAACGGAAGCGAAACCGGGACATTGCGCGGAAGGTACCCGAACGACCGCTTGTTACACAATCGCCCAACGCGTTCCGAGGCTTCCCTGAGATAAGCCGACGGGCATGCACGCCAAGCGCGCGCTTTTCGACGTTGGTGACCCCTTCCGATGCCTTGATGACTGCCTCTTCTGCGGTTCGAAAACGGCGACAGCGACCACTATCTGCACGCGCGTGGGAGTGATAGGGCGGACACCCGAACACCGACCCCGATGCGTTGTCGCTGTATTCATCCGGCGTTTACTTCGGGACGTATACTCAAGCGCATGCCTTTCCGCGCGCTCATGATGCGGTTGTTCCTGATCGTTGCCTTGCTGGCGAACGGTCCGGGCATCGCTGGCGCGTCCATGCACATGGAGCACGTGCGCGACTCCCTGGGCGACGCGACCTACGCGACCACGGCGTCGACAGCAGCCGAGGCCATGGCTGCCTGCCACGGGGCCTCAGCGGCTGCTCCGGGGGCCGATGATCACCATTACCCCAAGGCCGCTGACCATGCCGGTGCAGCATCGCCGTTGGACGACTGCTGTCAGTCAGGCGATTGCGATGCGTGCATGCACCATTGCTCCGCGGCACTTGCCGGGTCGGCACTCGCCGATTTCACCATCCGGTACCGGCACACCGACGAACCGTTCCTGTCGGTGCACGCGTCCGCGGCCCTGACCAATCTCTTCCGACCTCCGATCGGCTAAGTGTCCCTGCGCGCCTTCCGAGGCGCTGATGGATCCTGTCCGCTGCTCCGCACTGACAGGGTAACGCTCGTCCCGCGAGCCTTCGACCTTTCCCGGAGTTCCCATGTCATCCGATTCTTTCGGCCGTGCCGAGGGGCTGTCTGCCCCGTCGCGCCGCCGCTTCGTCCAGGGCCTTGCTGTTGGCGGGGCCGTCGCAACCTTGGGCCTGTGGCCCCGTTCCAGCTGGGCCGTCAAGGCCGAGGGCCTGCCCAACGTGCTCTCGGGCACCGAATTCGACCTGACCATCGGCGAGACGCCGATGAACTTCACCGGCGCCACGCGCCCCGCGATCACAGTCAACGGATCGATTCCCGCACCCTTGCTGCGCTGGCGGGAAGGCACCACCGTCAACCTGCGGGTCCGCAATGCCCTGCCCCGCGGCTCGATCCATGGCGAGCAGGCGTCGATCCACTGGCACGGCATCCTGCTGCCGGCCGACATGGACGGCGTGCCCGGGCTGAGCTTCAACGGCATCAACCGTGGCGAGACCTACCAGTACCGCTTCAACGTCGTGCAGGGCGGCACCTACTGGTACCACAGCCATTCCGGCTTCCAGGAGCAGGCCGGTCTCTACGGGCCACTGGTGATCGAGCCGCTGGAACCCGAGCCCTTCGCCTATGACCGCGATTATGTGGTCATGCTCAGCGACTGGACCGACCTCGATCCGAAGCGCCTGTTCGCCAGGCTCAAGAAGCGGTCTGACTTCGACAACTTCTCCAAGCAGACGGTCGGCGACTTCTTCGACGACGTGAAGCAGCACGGCCTGGCCGCTACGGTCGAGGACCGCAAGATGTGGGGCCAGATGCGGATGACGCCGACCGACCTGTCGGACGTCAACGGCAACACCTATACCTTCCTCATGAACGGCACGACCTCGCTCGGCAACTGGACCGGGCTGTTCCGGTCGGGCGAGAAGGTCCGCCTCCGTTTCATCAACGGGTCGGCAATGACGTACTTCGATGTGCGCATCCCGGGCCTGAAGATGACGGTGGTCGCGGCCGATGGACAGTACGTCCGCCCGGTCACGGTCGATGAGTTCCGCATCGCCACCGCTGAAACGTTCGACGTCATTGTCGAGCCGACCGGGCAGGATGCGTTCACCATTTTTGCCCAGGACAGCGGCCGCACGGGATACATCAGCGGAACACTCGCCGTCAGGGAAGGCTTGCGGGCGCCGGTGCCGGACGTCGACCCCAAGCCACTCCTCACCATGGACGACATGGGCCACGGCGGGATGGGTGGCGGCGGTCACGACATGTCTTCGATGTCGCACGGTGCGATGGCCGGCGGTGCCATGGCCGGAATGGACCACAGCGGTCACGACATGTCGTCGATGGCAGCAGGCACGGCCGCCGGAGGGAGCATGGCCGGGATGGACCACGGTGCCGGCGGGATGCAGGAGCATCCAGCCACCGAAACCGGCAACCCGCTGGTCGACATGCAGACGATGGCCCCTGTGCCGAGACTCGATGATCCGGGCATTGGCTTACGCGACAACGGCCGACGCGTACTGACCTACGGCGATCTGCGCAGCACGTTCCCCGACCCCGACGGGCGCGCGCCCGGCCGCACGGTCGAGCTGCACCTGACCGGTCACATGGAGCGCTTCGCATGGTCGTTCGATGGAGTGAAGTTCGCTGACGCCGAACCCCTGCGTCTGAAGTACGGCGAGCGCATGCGAGTCGTCTTGGTCAACGACACGATGATGTCGCACCCGATCCATCTGCACGGCATGTGGAGCGACCTAGAGGACGCGTCCGGCAACTTCATGGTGCGCAAGCACACCATCGACATGCCGCCTGGTACGAAGCGGGCCTTTCGCGTGCGCGCCGACGCGCTGGGTCGCTGGGCGTTCCATTGCCACCTGCTTTACCACATGGAAGCCGGCATGTTCCGCGAAGTGCGGGTGGAGGAATGAACGCCATGAGCCGTTCCAATCGTCACTCCCTAGCCATCGGCCTGACGTCCGTACTCGTTCTTGCAACTGGTTGCGCCCCGGCGTGGGCGCAGGAGACGGACCACGCCGCACAC
>JAAZHF010000435.1 GCA_012510865.1 Gammaproteobacteria bacterium | reverse complement strand
TCCACGCAGTCGGCGCCGAGCAGGGCGCCGAAGTACGCCGCCGACGTGTCCGAGCCACCGCGGCCGAGGATCGCCGTGCCGCCGTCCTCGTGCCTGGCGATGAAGCCCTGGGTCAGCAGCACCCGTTCGGGCCGGGCATCGATGCCGGCGCGCCAGGCCGGATCCGCCTCGCGCCGGCAGGCCACCGACAGTCGCCGCGCCCACTCGCTCTGGTTCGGGAGCGCGATCGCATGCAGCGCGTCGCGCGCGTCGCACCAGCCGATGTCGATCCCGCGCGCGCGCAGGTAGGCGGCACCGAGCGTGGACGACAGCAGTTCGCCCTGCGCCAGCACGTCGGCCTGCCAGGCCAGCGGTCGCGCGGCGGCGCGCGGCTCCGCCACCAGCGTGCGGAGTGCGTCGAGCCGCGCGCCGGCGATCCGCGGCTGCAGCCCGAGGTCCGCGGCGAACTGCATGTGCCGCTCGGCCAGCGCGTCGACGCGCGCCTTCGCGTCCGGCGCGCCGTCCGCGATCGCGGCCAGCTCGTTGGTGACGCCGATGAGCGCGGACACCACCACCAGCACGCGGTGGCCGCCGGCGGCGCGCGCGGACGCGAGTTCGCCGATGGTGTCCCAGCGCTCGCGCTGCGACACCGAGCTGCCGCCGAACTTGAGCACGATCCAGCGGTCGGTTCCAGGATGGTTTGGCATGGCGGGCGGCCTTGGCCGCGAGTCGGGAACGACCTGCGATTCTAGCCGCGCCGGAGGCCGCGGCCAGCCCGCGCGGCTAAACTGTCGCGCCCCGCGCCGGAAGCTCCCGATGCCATCCTGCCCCTACGTCCAGCTCGACGTCTTCGCCGACCGCCCGGGCGCCGGCAATCCGCTCGCCGTGGTCCCCGACGCCACCGGGCTCAACGACGCCACCATGCAGGCGATCGCGCGCTGGACGCGGCTGCCCGAAACCACCTTCGTGTTCCCCGCGCCGTCGCCGCGCGCCGACTATGCCCTGCGGATCTTCAGCCCCCGCCACGAAGTCCCCTTCGCCGGGCACCCCAGCGTGGGCACCGCGCAGGTGCTGCTCGACCGCGGACGGCTCGCGCCGCGCGACGGCCTCCTGGTCCAGTCCTGCGCCATGGGCGAACTGCCGCTGCGGGTGGATGGCGAAGGCGCACGGCGCACGGTCGCCGTGCGCACGCCGCGCGCGAGCATCGTCGAAGTCGCGGCGGACGGCGATCCACGCCTGCGCGCGGCGCTGTCCGGACTCGTCCCCGGCGCGCTGCCGCCGGTGCTGATGGACGGCGGCCGCCGCTGGTGGCTGGCCGAACTCCGCGACGAGGCCGAGCTTCGTTCGGCGACGCCGGACTGGGCGGCGGTGGCGGCGCTCGCTGCGGCCACCGGCGCCATGGGCCTCTGCGTGTTCGCGCGCAGCGACGATCCGGTGTACCACCTCGCGGTGCGCGCCTGGGTCGGCGCGCAGGGCCCCTTCGAGGACGTCGCCTCGGGCGCGGCCAACGCCACCCTGGCGGCGTGGCTGTCCGCGCGCGGCGCGCTTCCCGCCGGTGACGGCTTCTACCGCGTCAGCCAGGGCCGCGAAGTCGGCCACGACGCGATCATCGAACTGCGCGTGGACGCCGACGGCGAGGTCTGGTCGGGCGGCCGCGCGCGGACCATCGTGAGCGGGACGATCGACTGGTAGCGCCGGCGCAGGGGCCTCAGTCCGCCGTCGCTGCCTCGTACACCGGGCGGCCATCGAGCCAGGTCGAGAGCACCACAAGTTCGTCGAGGGCCTGGCCGGGGACCGCCAGCGGATCGCGGTCGAGCACGACGAAGTCGGCGCGCAGCCCGGGCGCCAGGCGGCCGGTGTCGGCCTCGTCGAACGAAGCCCACGCCGCGGCGGCGGTGAAGCCGTGCAGGGCCTCGGCGGCCGTGAGCTTCTGCCCGGGCAGCCAGCCGCCCGGCGGATCGCCGTGCACGTCCTGGCGGGTCACCGCGGCCAGCAGGCCCAGGCGCGGGTCGGCATGCTCGACCGGGAAGTCCGAGCCCAGGGCCAGCGGCACCCCCGCCTCGGCGAAGCTGCGCCAGGCATAGGCCCCGGCCAGCCGCTCCTCGCCCACCCGCGCCCCGGCCCACGCCATGTCCGACGTAGCGTGCGTGGGCTGCATCGACGCCACCAGGCGCAGCTCGCGGAAGCGCGGGATGTCGGCGGGCGCGACGATCTGTGCGTGTTCGACGCGCCAGCGATGGTCGCCGGCGGCCTCGGCGCCGAGCACGCGCGCATAGGTGTCGAGCACGATCCGGTTGCCGCGGTCGCCGATGGCATGGGTCGCGACCTGCAGGCCGCACTCGCGCGCGCGGCGCACCGAGGCCTCGAAGCCCGCCTCGTCCTGCAGCAGCAGGCCGCGGTTGCCCGGGTCGTCGCTGTAGTCCTG
>JAAZHF010000434.1 GCA_012510865.1 Gammaproteobacteria bacterium | reverse complement strand
GCGGCCGCGCGCGCCTCGCGGCCGAGTTCGTCGGCGGCGCCGCGCAGGTCGCGCTCGAGGTCGGTCGCGGCGGTGCGCGCGGCGTCGAGGTTGCGCTTGAGTTCTTCGGCGGCGAGCTCGCGCTCCAGCTCGGACTTCACCGAGTACCACTGCGCGCGCGCGCGCCGCACCCAGAGGCCGGCGAAGCGCGCGGCCTTCGGCAGGCGCTCCGGGCCAAGCACCACCAGGGCCACGAGCGCGATCACCATCAGCTCGCTGAAGCCGAGGTCGAACATGCCGTCGAGTCCGCGCCGCGGTCAGCGCTCGGCGGAGTCGCTGTCCTTGCGGGCCTCGCGCTCGCCGTCGCGGGACTGGTCGCCAAGCTGGCCCGGCGGCGCCGCGTCCGGGTCGTCGGCCATGCCCTTCTTGAAGCCCTTGACGGCTTCGCCGAGGTCGCGGCCGGCGCTGCGCAGGCGCTTGGTGCCGAAGATCAGCAGCACGACCACCAGGACGATGATCCAATGCCAGATGCTGGAAAAGCCCATGCCGCGATACCTGGTTGGTTGGGAGCGCTCAGGATACCAAGTCGCCCCCGTCCGGCTCCGGCCGGCTCAGTCGATCGGATCGGGAAGGGGCGCCGGCAGGTCGTCCGCCGGCAGCGGCTCCGAGGTCACCGGGACGTCGTCGACCGGCTGGAAGCCGGTGGGCGCCTGGGCCGGGGCCGGGCCCTGGCCGATCGGCGCGGTCTCGACCACCGGCGCGTGGCCGGCATGCGCCGGCGCGGCGGCGACGGCCGCGGGCCGACCTTCGGTGCCGCGGTTGGCGCGCGCGAGCGCGGTCGCTTCCTCGAGCGCGTCGCGGAAGTCGACCACCGCCGCCGACGGCTGGCCCTGCGCGCGGCCCTCGAAGATCATCCGCGGCGTGGTGCCGCGTCCGTACACGGCCTGGTTCGCGGCATCGTCGATCGAGAGCACGGCGCCGTCGAGCGCCACGCCCGCGAACAGTCCGCGCGCGCGCGACCAGGACCAGATCTCGGCCTTGAGCTCGCCGTCGGTGGCCGTCGCCGCGCTGCGCCCCAGCGGACCGGCCGCGACCGCGGCGTCGGCGCCGAGCGTGAACTTGCCATTGACGATCGACTCGAGCCCGCGCTCGCTGCGGAACACCAGCACGACGTCGGCGGACTGCACCCCCGCCTGGAAGCCGATGCTGCCGCCCGTGAGCCTGACGAAGCTCGGGTTCGACCAGGTGCCGTCGGGGTTCTTCACCGACATCAGCCCGTGGCCGCGGCGCCCGCCGATGACCAGGCCCGCCTTGATGGTGTCGGGCACCACCACGATCGCGCGGCCCTCGTCGAACAGCTTCTCGGGGATGGCCGATTCGGGGATGGCCTGGATCTCGGTCAGCACGCGGAGCGCGTTGGCGGCGCGCGCGTCCTCCTCGGGGCCGGCCAGCGCCGGTGCGGCGGCCAGCGCGAGGCACAGGGAGGCGGCGAGGACGGGCAGCCGGAGCATGCGGGGCGTTGCGGACATGGAGGACTCCGTGGCGGGATGTGCGGAAGCATGCGGCGCGGCGCACGCGATGTCGACTCGCGCCGCGGGCCTCCAGCCTATGCGCGCCGGAATGAATCGGCGGTGAGCCGCGCGTGCCGGCGGGCGTGCCGGTCCGTACACTGGACGGCCCCGGAAACGCCCGCGACCGCCAGCAGCCGATGCCATGACCCCCGATGCAGAGACCACCAGCGATGTGCTGCTGCTCGCCAACCTGGGCACGCCGTCCGCGCCCACGCCGCCCGCGGTCTCGCGCTACCTGCGCGAGTTCCTGTCGGATCCGCGGGTGGTGCAGCTGCCGAGGTGGTTCTGGCTCCCGTTCCTGCGGCTGGTCGTGCTGCCGCTGCGCTCGCGCCGGGTGTCGCACAACTACGCCCAGGTCTGGATGGACGAGGGCTCGCCGCTCG
>JAAZHF010000433.1 GCA_012510865.1 Gammaproteobacteria bacterium | reverse complement strand
GCGCACCATCGCGCAGCTCAAGGACGGCAAGATCGACATCCTGGTGGCCACCGACGTCGCGGCGCGCGGCCTGGACGTGGACCGCATCAGCCACGTGCTGAACTACGACGTGCCCTACGACACCGAAAGCTACGTGCACCGCATCGGCCGCACCGGCCGCGCCGGCCGCAGCGGCGAGGCGATCCTGTTCATCGCGCCGCGCGAACGCAACCTGCTGCGCGCGAT
Source organism: Gammaproteobacteria bacterium (assembly GCA_012510865.1). Lineage (GTDB taxonomy): Bacteria > Pseudomonadota > Gammaproteobacteria > Xanthomonadales > Xanthomonadaceae > Luteimonas. Next base: position 4,258 of record JAAZHF010000433.1, on the reverse strand, counting down.
CGAGCGCGCGACGCGGCAGCCGATCGAGCAGATGGACCTGCCGACCGTGGAGACCGTCAACGACGCGCGCATCGGCAGGTTCAAGCAGTCGATCACCGACACGCTGGCCGCCGGGGGCCTGGGGCTGTTCCAGTCGCTGGTCGAGGACTACGAGCGCGAGTTCAACATCCCCGCGATCGAGGTCGCCGCCGCGCTCGCGAAGATGGCGCGCGGCGACGTGCCGCTGCTGATGGAAGCGCCCGCGCGCGATCCGAAGCCGGCGCAGGCCTTCGGCGACGAGCGCGGACCCCGCGCACGACCGGAGCGCCACGAACGCCCCGGGCACGGCGACCGCCCCGCCTTCCCGAAGAAGGAGCGCGTGCCGCGCCCGCCGCAGCCCGGGATGCGGACCTACCGCGTCGAGGTCGGCTACGACCACGGCGTGAAGCCGGGCAACATCGTCGGTGCCATCGCCAACGAGGCGCAGCTGGAAGCGCGGCACATCGGCCGCATCGAGATCTTCGAGGACCACAGCCTGATCGACCTGCCCGAGGGCATGCCGCCGGCCACGATGGCGCACCTCAAGGGCGTGTGGTGCGCCGGCCAGCAGCTTCGCATCACCCTCGACGGCGAGGCGCCCGACATCGGCGGGAAGCCGGCCGGGCGCCGCCCGGGCGCGGGCAGGCCGTTCCCGAAGAAGCCCTTCCCTCCGCGCAGGCCGCACCGCAAGGGCCAGCGCCCGGACTAGCCGCTCCCGTACCGGCGGCCGGCGCTCAGGGGCCGAGGACGTGGATGACCTCCTCGAGCGGCGGCCAGCCGAGGAACGGCGCCAGCCACCAGTACCCAGCGACCACGATCAGCAGCCACAGCGCGAGCCTGAGCACCACGCCGGCCACCTTGAAGGCCAGGTAGAGACCGATGATGATCGCGACCAGCCCGAGCCAGCTCACGGACGGTCCCGCCGCGCCCGCGGGCGCACGTCGAAGGGAGTGGATGGAATCCTTGGCATCGCCGCATTCTACGGGGCGCGCGCAGCGGCGGGCGGCGACACGCGCCGCGCTATCCTGACGCGATGACGATTGCCTGCGACGTGCTGGTCATCGGGGCCGGCGCCGCCGGGCTCATGTGCGCGCTCGGCGCCGGCCGGCGCGGCCGCCGGGTGCGCGTGGTGGAGCGCGCGAACCGCCCCGGGAAGAAGATCCTCATGTCCGGCGGCGGCCGCTGCAACTTCACCAATACCGGCACCACGCCGGCGAACTTCCTCTCCGCCAACCCGCATTTCTGCAAGTCGGCGCTCGCGCGCTACACGCCCGCCGACTTCATCGCCATGGTCGACCGGCACGGCATCGGCTGGCACGAGAAGGAGGCGGGCCAGCTGTTCTGCAACGATTCCTCGAAGCGGATCGTACGCATGCTGCTCGACGAGTGCGCCGACGCCGGCGTCGACGTCGACTGCGGCTGCGAGGTGCACGGCGTCGTGCGCGACGGCGACGGCTTCGTGGTCGATACGGCGCACGGGCGCATCGCCGCGGAATCGCTGGTGGTGGCCACCGGCGGCCTGTCGATCCCCAGCCTCGGCGGCAGCGGCATGGGCTATGCGCTGGCGCGCCAGTTCGGCCACGGGGTCCTGCCGACCCGCGCGGGCCTCGTGCCGCTGGTGCTCACCGGCGTGCACGCCGAGCGCCTGGAGGGACTGAGCGGCGTCGCGCTGGAGGTCGAGGCCTCCGGCCGCGGGCAGTCGTTCCGCGGCGCGATGCTGGTCACGCATCGCGGGCTCAGCGGGCCGGCGATCCTGCAGGTGTCCTCCTACTGGGACGCCGGGGAGCCGCTGGCCATCGACCTGCTGCCGGGCACCGATGCCCTCGCCTGGCTGCGCGCGCAGCGCGAAGCGCGCCCGGGCGGCGAACTGCGCACGGTCCTGGCCGAACGCATGCCGCGCCGCTTCGCGCAGCGCCTGTGCGAACACTGGCTCGGCGACGGGCCGCTGCGCCGCTTCGACGCGCCGGCGCTGGCCCGCGCGGCCGGCGCGCTCTCCGCCTGGCCGGTCGTCGCCAGCGGCACCGAGGGCTACCGCACGGCCGAGGTCACCCTCGGCGGAGTCGACACCCGCGGCCTGTCCTCGTCGTCGATGATGTCGCGCAGCGTGCCCGGGCTGTTCTTCATCGGCGAAGTCGTCGACGTCACCGGTTGGCTGGGCGGCTACAACTTCCAGTGGGCCTGGGCCTCCGGCCACGCCGCCGGCGGCGTCGCCTGACTCAGCCCGCCGAAACGTAGCCGGCAACGGCGCAGAGGCGGGTGTCCGCGGCCGTGGCGGCCGGGATCCCGTCGCCCTGGAGCGCCACCAGCCGCAGCACGCGCGCCCCTGCCTCCTCGTAGCTGGCCAGGGCAAGGAAGCCGGTCTTCATGTTCCCGCACGGAGACGGACCGTCCGCGGCCCGCGTCTCCTCCAGCACGCGCCGGAGTTCGACCGGCTGCCCGGCGTCGACCGCCATGACGTCGGCATAGCGCTGGCCGGCCGCGAACTCGTCGCCGGCGCGCACGATCGCCACGCGCTCGGTGAGGAAGCCGGCGCCGGTCGCCCCCGTGATCCTCGCGTCTTCCACCTCGAGGGTGCCCGTCAGCGCTTCCGCGACCCGGTCCGCGGCCCTGAACCGCCCCAGCGCCACCGGCTGCAGCGTAGGCGGCGCGGCGCGCTCGATCGGGGCCTTGGCCGGATCCGGTTCGAGCGATGCGCGGGGAGCCGGCGGCGGCGCGCTGGTGGTGGGCGGCTGCCCTTCGGGGGCGACCCGCTCGTCGCGCGCGCAGCCGGGCAGGAGCAGCGCGGCGAGCAGCCACGCGGCCAGGGTCAGGCGGGACGCAGGCAGTTCCAAGGCGGGATCCGGATTCTCGCGGGGACGGGCGCCGATGATAAGCCCCCCGCGTCCAGTCCGCGTCGGCGCGTCATCCCGCCGCGGCCCTCCAGAGCAGCACCACCGGCAGCGCCACCAGGCCGAGCATGAACACGATCCCCACCAGGATCCCGGCCACGCGCAGCGGCTCGCGGCGCACGATGTCGGCGAAGCTCTCGGCGCTGCCGTCCCGGAGCGAGGCCTCGCGCGCGGCCCTCGCACGCGCCTGGCGGGCGGCCTGGTAGCCATCCATCAGGCTGCGCGCCCGCGGGTAGTCCGCATCCTCCGAAATCCAGATCCCGCCGTGGGAAATGCCCCAGCGGCTGGGCCGGGTCTCGTGGAAGGGGATGCCGTTGTCGCGCAGGAAGGCGCGGACGTCATCCGCCTCGTCCTCGGGCACCATCCGCATGTTGAGCAGCAGTCTGGCCATGCCGGGAAGGATACCCGGCGCCCGCGGCCGCGCGCGCACTCGCGGACTCAGGAACGCACGCGAAGCGCGCGGCGCAGGTTGTCGCGGGCGGCCGCGTCGAGGCGGGCGTGGAACCAGTCGCTGAGGTAGATGCGCGGGCGCCGCAGCAGGCCGCGCAGGAAGCGGCGGCGCTCCAGCCGGTACAGCCAGCCGGGCACCGCTCCGCGGTACTCCTCGGCGATGGCGCGGTCGTAGGCATCGAAGGCAGCCGCGTCGGCGCCGAGGATGGCCATGTCGCAGTCGAGGAACAGGGCGCGGTCGCGGCCGTCCGCGCCGCCACCGAGGTCGGCGGCCTCGAGCGCGCCATGGCGCGCGGTCAGTTCGATAAGCCGGGCGACGTGCGCCAGGTCCAGGCCCGACCCGGGCAGCCAGCGATCGATTTCCGCGACCGCCAGCGCCGCCGAGCGCGCTTCGTTGTCGCGCCGCCCGGGCACGTGGACGGCGTCGTGGTAGAGCACCGCCAGCCACGCCTCCCGCGGACGCGCCCAGCCCGGTCCGCGGGCCACCTCCTCGAAGTGCGCGAGGACCGCTTCGACGTGGCCGAAGTGGTGGTAGGCGCGCGGGGGAGTGTCATAGGCCGCGCGCAGCGCCTCACGCATGCCGCCCGGGAGCGGGATCAATTCGCGCATGGCGACCTGCCGCGCAGCCGGAGCTCGCGCGCCACGCGCTCGAGCACCGGCACCAGCTCCCTCCGCGCGCCGTCGGGCAGGGCCGCGCGCGCCGCTTCGACGCAGGCGTCGTCGCCCGCCGGGGCATCGCCGGTCCAGGCGAACGCGACCCGGTTGTTCATCTTCTGCTCCTCGACCACGAGCACGCGCCCGGGACCGAAGGCCTCGCGAAGGCGCGCCAGGTGCGGCTCCGGGCGGGCGCCGTGGAGGTTGCTGGCCATGGCCCCGCCGGGTTCCAGCGCGTCGCGGCAGGC
>JAAZHF010000432.1 GCA_012510865.1 Gammaproteobacteria bacterium | reverse complement strand
GGGCTCGGGCCCGCGCGCAGGCGGACACGCGGCGAGCAGGCAGGCCAGTGGTGCGGCCACGAGGGCGGAGCGGGATCGAGCGGTGCGGGTCGGGCGCATGGGCGTGGTCTCCGTGGTGGGGGCATGATGCCGCAAGCGCGGCGGCGGTGCCGGTCAGTCCGGCCGTGCGCCGGCCGCCGCGGTTCCGATGCGCGCCTCGAGCCGGCGGAAGACGGCCAGCACCAGCACGCACAGCAGCGAGGCGCCCAGCGCGAGCAGGTAGTGGCCCAACCCGGCGGCGATGCCGATGGCCGACGCCATCAGCAGCGAGCTCGCCGTGGTCAGGCCGTGCACCTGGTCCTTCCCGCGCGAGCGCAGGATCGCACCGGCGCCGACGAAGCCGACGGCGGCGACGACGCTTTCGATCAGGCGCCCGGGGTCGATGCGCAGCAGGTCGCGGTACTGCTCCTGGGTGAAATGCTGCGCGACCACGTCGCCAAGGCCGACGATCAGCGCGGCGGCGCCCGAGATCAGCATGTGCGTGCGCAGTCCGGCGGAGTGCCGGCCGAGCTCGCGCTCGATGCCCAGCACGCCGCCCAGCGCCATCGCCGCGGCAACGCGCGCCAGGATCCAGAGTTCACCGCTTTGCAGTGCGTCCATCGATCCGCATCCTCGTCGTGTCCCGGCGATGACAGCGCAGGACGGGTCTGCCGACCGTGAAGCCGGCCTGCCGCCGCACCCGGCCTTCATCGCGCGTGGCGGCAGGCGATGCCTACAATCGCGCGCCGACGGGGAGATGCCAGCTTGGGACGCACACGCGACGAGGTAAGGATGTTGGCCGCGGCCCGCGGGTCCGCCGGATCCGCGCGTCGCCCGCGCGGGACGCGATGGCTCCGCGCCGTCGCGGCGGTCCTGATGGGGCTGCCGGGAAGCGCCGCCCTCGCGCAGCAGCCCGCGCAGGCGCTGCAGCACTCGACGCAGCCGTCGACGCAGCCATCGCAGGCGACGCCGGCGGCGCCCGCGGTTTCCGACGCCGACCTCGCGCGCTTCCGCGGCTGCCTGGCGCGGCTGCGCGCGACCGCGGGGGCCGGGGGCGTGGACGGGGCCGCCTTCGACCGGCTCACCGCGGGGCTGGAGCCCGACATGACGGTGCTGCCGCTGCTCGACCGGCAGCCCGAGTTCACCACGCCGATCTGGGACTACCTGGCGGCGCTGGTGGACCAGCAGCGCGTGGACGACGGTCTGGCCATGCTCGCCGCGCACGCGGGCCCCTTGGCCCGCGCCGAGACCGAGTACGGCGTCGATCCGGCCACCGTGGTCGCGGTGTGGGGCGTGGAGAGCGACTACGGGCGCAGCTTCGGCAAGCGGCCGCTGCTGGCCTCGCTGTCGACGCTGTCGTGCTTCGGCCGCCGGCAGGCCTTCTTCCAGGGCGAGTTCGTCGCCGTCCTGCAGCTGCTCGCGCGCGGTGACCTCGACGATCCGGGGATCACCGGATCGTGGGCGGGCGCCTTCGGGCACACGCAGTTCATGCCAAGCACCTACCAGAGGATCTCGGTGGACTTCGACGGCGACGGGCGGCGCGACCTGGTCGGCAGCATCCCGGACGCGCTGGGCTCGACCGCCCACTTCCTCCGGCGCGCCGGATGGCGCAGGGGCGAGCCCTGGGGGCTTGAAGTCCGGCTTCCGGCCGGCTTCGACGCGTCGCAGGCCGGGCGCACCCGGCGGAAGCCGCTGTCGGAGTGGGTCGCGCAGGGGCTGCGGCGGGTGGACGGCAGCGCGATCGACGGCGTGGCCGCGGATGCGCGCGCGGCCGTGCTGCTGCCGGCGGGTCCCTCCGGGCCGGCCTTCCTGGTCTTCAGGAACTTCGACGCCATCCATTCCTACAACGCCGCGGAGAGCTATGCCCTGGCGATCGCCCACCTGGCCGCCCGGCTGCGCGGCGGCGGAGGCTTCGCCACGCCGTGGCCGACCGATGATCCCGGCATCGACCGCGCCGAACGGCGCGAGCTGCAGGCCCTGCTGCTGGCGCGCGGGCATGCGATCGGCGAGGCCGACGGCATGGTGGGCGCGCTGACGCGGCGCGCGATCGCGGCCGAGCAGGCGCGGCTGGGCATGGCCGCCGACGGGCGGGCCGGGCGGCGGATCCTGGAGCGGCTGCGGGCCGAGGCCGCCGCGGGCCGCTGACGCGCCGATTGCGCGCGACCCGGGGCGGGTCCACGATGGCTCCCCGCCCGCG
>JAAZHF010000005.1 GCA_012510865.1 Gammaproteobacteria bacterium | reverse complement strand
TGCCCGACGGGCGCCGCAGTTCGGGCGTGCTGGTGGCCGCCGCCGCCGGGAGCCCGGTGGCCGCGGTCGCCGATGGCACGGTGGTGTTCGCCGAATGGATGACCGGCTACGGGCTGATCCTGATCGTCGACCACGGCATTGGCTACATGAGCCTCTACGCCCACAACGACAGCCTGCTGAAGGCCCCGGGCGACCGCGTCCGCCGCGGGGATGCCGTGTCCACCGTCGGCACCTCGGGCGGCCAGGGCCGCGCGGCGCTCTATTTCGAGCTGCGTCGCGACGGCAAGCCGGTCGACCCCACGGCCTGGCTGCAGAAGCGCTGACCGGCGCCGGCGCGCGCAGGCGGCATAATCGGGGAACCGCACGCCTGGACGCGCGGTCCCATCCACGCCCCGTCCCGGAGTCCCCCATGCGCGCCCGCCTGCTGCCGCTCGCCCTCGCCAGCCTCCTGGTGCTGCCCGCCGCCGCCGGGGAGGCGGATCCGCAGCCGCCCCCGGACGACGCGGCGCAGTCGGAGCCCGCGCAGTCGGAGCAAGCGCAGCAGGAGCCCGCGCAGCAGGAGCCCGCGGATCCCCTGCCGGAGGAGCCCGCCGAACCGTCCGCGCCGGCCGACCCCGCCGAGGCCGTGGGCGCCGAGGCCGACGAGGCCCCGGCGAGCAGCGTTCCGCTGGAGGAGATCAGCCGCTTCGTGCTGGTGTTCAACGCCGTGCGCGCGGGGCACGTCGACCCGGTCGACGACCGCGACCTGATGCAGGCGGCGATCCGCGGCCTGCTGCTCGACCTCGATCCGCACAGCGCCTACCTGGAGCGCAGCGACGCCGAGGCCTTCGAGGAAGGCGCCAGCGGCGCCTACGAGGGCATCGGCGTGGAAGTGATGCAGCTTCCCGACGGCCGCATGCGGGTGGTCGCGCCGATGGACGGCAGCCCCGCGCAGCTGGCGGGGATCCGTTCCGGCGACGTGATCATTGCCGTCGACGGCCAGGCCCTGACCCCGGCCAGCCACGAAGGCCGCGGGCCGCTGCGCGGACCGCCGGGGACCGAGGTGGTCGTCACCCTGCTGCGCGAGGACGCACCGCAGCCGCTGGAGCTGACCGTGGCGCGCGCGGTGATCCGCACCCCGAGCGTGCGCGGCAGCCTGCGCGAGCCCGGCTTCGGCTACGTGCGGGTGGCCGGCTTCCAGGCGGACACCGCCAGCGATTTCGCGGCCACGGTGGACAGGCTGAAGGCGGAGGCCGGCGCCGGCGGCCTGCGCGGCCTGCTCGTGGACCTGCGCAGCAACCCGGGCGGGCTGCTGACCTCGGCGGTGCAGATCGCCGACGACCTGCTCGAGCAGGGCGCGATCGTCAGCACCCGCGGCCGCATCCAGGTCGGCGACACCGCCTTCAACGCCACGCCCGGCGACCGCATGGACGGCCGGCCGGTGGTCGTGCTGGTCGACGCGGGCTCGGCGAGCGCCTCGGAGGTGCTGGCCGGCGCGCTGGGCGACAACGGGCGCGCCTGCATCGTGGGCAGCCGCACCTTCGGCAAGGGTTCGGTGCAGACCGTGATGCCGCTGGACAACGGCGACGCGGTCAAGCTCACCACGGCGCGCTACTACACGCCCAGCGGCACGTCCATCCAGGCGCGGGGCATCGAGCCGGACATCGTGCTTGACGGCAAGGGCGGCGAGGACAGCGGGATGGGCGAGGCCGGGCTGCCGGGCCACCTCGCCAGCGACGATGGCGAGGACACCGGCCCCGGCCAGGTCCTGTCGGGCGACGAGCCGGTCAGGTCGGCGCTCGCGGTGCTGCGGCGCCTGGCCGGCGGCGGCGCGTGCGAACCGCTGCCCGATGCGCCGGGCGGGCCGGCGCCGACGCCGGCTCAGTAGCCCAGCTGGCGCCGCAGGCGGCGGGCGATCGCGCGCCGCGAGAACAGGGCGAACAGCGCCCCGCACAGGAAGCCCACCGCGTGCGCCGACCAGGCCACGGCGCCGAAGGCGGTGCCGACGTAGGCGAACACCACCTGCAGGAGCGCCCAGATCCCGATCAGCAGCGACGCCGGCGCGCGCACGAACTCCAGGAACAGGCCCAGCGGCAGCACCACGCCGAGGTGGGCGCGGGGAAACAGCGCCAGGTAGGCGCCGATCAGCCCCGAGACCGCGCCGCTGGCGCCGATCACCAGCCGGTCCGGAGTATCGATGACCAGCACGGTGGCCAGGTTCGACAGCGCGCCCCCGGCCAGGAACAGGGCCAGCAGGCGCCAGGACCCCATGGCGCGCTCGGCCGGCAGGCCGAAGATCAGCAGGAACACCAGGTTGCCCAGCAGGTGGGCCCAGTCGGCGTGCACGAACAGCGCCGTGAGCAGGCGCAGTCCGCGCTCGCCGCCGGCCCAGGAATCGAACAGGTCCCCGGGGCCGAGCCCGCCGGTGAGCGCGCCCCAGCGGGCCATCAGTGCCTGCTCCACCGCCTCGGGGCGCGTGCTGGCCCACAGGTACACGGCCCACAGGGCGGCGCAGAGCAGGGGCGTGGCCCAGCGCATGGACGGTCGCGAGCGCGTCGGGATGGAAACGAACATGCGGCGGGGGGCGGCGGCGTGGAGGAGCGGACACGATACCCGGCGGCCGGCATGACCAGGGACACTGCTGCCGACCATCCGCCACGGTATAGTGCGCACGCCACATTGCAGGCCACCAGTCAGGAGCGTTCCACCCATGCGTATCTCCCCCGTTCTGCAGGCTTCGGCCCTCGCCGTCGGCATTGCCGGCGTGCTGGCCCTGGCCCCCGTCCATGCGTCGGGCTTCCAGCTCAAGGAAAACAGCGTCAAGGGCCTCGGAGCCGCCTTCGCGGGCTCCGGTGTCAACGAAGGCGATGCCTCGGTCGTCGTCAACAACCCGGCTTCGATGACCCGCTTCGAGGGCACGACGGTGCAGACCGACCTCTCGGTCATCGACCTGAGCTACGAGTTCAAGGGCTCCGGCACCGATGTCCTCGGCCGCCCGCTCACCGGCGGCAACGGCGGCGACGCCGGCGACGTCACCCCGATCCCGGCGTTCTCGGTGATCCACAAGCTCGACAACGGCGTGGCGCTGGGTGCCATGGTCAGCGCGCCGTTCGGCCTCAAGACCGAGTACGACCGCGACTGGCAGGGCCGCTACTTCGCCGACACCTCCGACGTGAAGATCGTCAACCTGACGCTGTCGGCGGCGCTGGACCTCACCGACCACGTGTCGGTCGGCATCGGCGCGGTGTACTCGAAGGCCGACGTGACCCTGTCGAAGTCGGTCGACTTCGGCACCCTGCTGTTCTCCAACCCGGCCACCCGCCCGCTGCCCTTCGCCATCCCGCAGGCCCGCGACGGCCACGCCGAGGTGGAGGGCGACGACACCGGCTTCGGCTGGATCGCCGGCGTGACGGTGCGCCCGACCGACGCCTTCTCGCTGGGCGTGAGCTACCAGTCCGAGATCGACTACGAGCTGCGCGGGAGCGTGGACTGGGACGTCCCGGCCGACGTGCGCGGCCTGTTCGACAACTCCGGCCTGCCGACCTCGGCGCTGTTCCGCGACGGCGGCGCGAGTGCCAGGCTGACCACCCCGTCCACCCTGGCGGTGGTCGCGCGCTACGACTTCAACGACCGCTTCGCGATGATGGCCAACTGGACGCGCACCAACTGGTCGTCGCTGCGCGAGGTGCGGATCGAGTTCGACGGCCCGGATCCGGATTCGGTCGAGCCCTTCGGCTGGCAGGACACGACGTTCGTGTCGCTGGGCGCCGAGTACCGGCTCAACGACGCCTGGACCCTGCGCGGCGGCGTCGCGCACGACGAGACCCCGACCAGCATCGAGCACCGCACCCCGCGCCTGCCCGACGACGACCGTCGCTGGTACTCGATCGGCGCGACCTGGAACGTGAGCGACTCGTTCGACCTGGACTTCGCGTTCACGCACCTGAAGCCGAAGGACCCGAAGGTCGACTTCAGCTCGGGCGGCAGCACCATCACCGGTCCCTACGACGGCGACGCGAACCTGTTCGGAATCTCCGCGCAGTACCGCTTCTGATCGACGGTGGCCTCCCCGCGGAGGCCGCCCCGACGGAACAGGAAGGCCCCGCACAGCGGGGCCTTTTCCGTTTGCTCAGTCGTCCAGGGTCAGGAGCGAGGCGTTGCCACCGGCGGCCGTGGTGTTGATGGTCACGGTCTTCTCGGTGGCGAAGCGCGGCAGGTAGTGCGGGCCGCCGGCCTTGGGCCCGGTGCCCGACAGGCCCTGGCCGCCGAAGGGCTGCACGCCCACCACCGCGCCGATCTGGTTGCGGTTGACGTAGATGTTGCCCACCTTCGCCCGCGCCACGATGCGCTCCACGGTCTCGTCGATGCGCGAGTGGATGCCCAGCGTCAGGCCGAAGCCGGTGGCGTTGACCGCGTCCACGACCCGGTCGAGCTGGTCGGCCTTCCAGCGCACCACGTGCAGCGCCGGGCCGAAGTTTTCGCGCTCCAGGCGCGCGATGCCGTCGATCTCCCAGGCGCGCGGCGCGAAGAAGGTGCCGTGCGCGGCCGCCGCGGGCAGCGGTGCCTGCGCGATCAGGCGCGCACCGGCCATCTCCCCGGCGTGCTCTTCCAGCAGGCGGAGCGCGTCCGCGTCGATCACCGGGCCGACGTCGGTCGACAGCTCCCCGGGGTCGCCTACGACCAGCTCGGCCATGGCCCCCGCCAGCATGTCGATCACCTTGTCGGCGATGTCGTCCTGCACGAACAGCACGCGCGCCGCCGAGCAGCGCTGGCCGGCCGAGGTGAAGGCGGAGCCGATGGCGTCCTTCACCAGCTGCTCGGGAAGCGAGGAGGAGTCGGCGATCAGCGCGTTCTGGCCGCCGGTCTCGGCGATCAGCACGCCGATCGGCGCCTCGCGCGCGGCCAGTGCGCGGTTGATCGCGCGCGCGGTGGCCGTTGAGCCGGTGAAGGCGACGCCGGCCACGCGCGGGTCCGACGTGAGCGCGGCGCCGACCGAGGCGCCGTCGCCGGGGACCAGCTGCAGCACCGCGGCCGGGATCCCCGCCTCGTGCAGCAGCTCGACGGCGGCGTGGGCCACCAGGCTGGTCTGCTCGGCCGGCTTGGCGATCACGTTGTTGCCCGCGGCGAGCGCGGCGGCGACCTGGCCGGCGAAGATCGCCAGCGGGAAGTTCCAGGGACTGATGCAGACGAACACGCCGCGGCCTTCGAGCTGCAGCGAGTTGGTCTCGCCGGTGGGGCCGGGCAGGGCCGACACCGCGAACTGGCGGCGGGCCTCGCCGGCGTAGTAGCGCAGGAAGTCGACCGCTTCGCGCACCTCGGCCACGCCGTCGGCGATGGTCTTGCCGGCCTCGCGCGTGCACATGGCGATGAAGCGCGCCATCCGCTGCTCCATGAGGTCGGCCGCGTGCTCCAGGATCGCGGCGCGCGAGCCCACGGGCGTCGCGTCCCAGGCCGGCTGCGCGGCCACCGCGTTGGCCAGCGCGCGCTCGACCGTGGCCTCGTCCGCCGGCTGCCAGCGGCCGACGCGACGGCGCCGGTCGGCGGGATCGGTGGAGTCGAGCCACGCGGCGGTGCTGGCCGCGCCCGGCACCAGCGGCGCCGCCTGCCAGTCCAGCGGCTCGGCGGCGATGGCGGCGGCGAGCGCGCGCAGGTCGTCGTCGTTGGCGAGGTTGATGCCCATGGAGTTGGTCCTTTCGAAGCCCTGGCTGCGATAGAGGTCGGCCGGGAGCGGGATGCGCGGGTGCGGGATCGAGTCGAAGGCGGAGACGACCTCGACCGGGTCGCGCACCAGGTCCTCGATCGCCACGTCCTCGTCCGTGATGCGGTTGACGAAGCTGGAGTTGGCGCCGTTCTCGAGCAGGCGCCGCACCAGGTAGGGCAGCAGGTCCTCGTGGCTGCCGACCGGTGCGTACACGCGGCAGGGCACGTCCAGGCGGTCGGCCGGGATCACCTCGTCGTAGAGGTCGTCGCCCATGCCGTGCAGCTTCTGGAACTCGAACGGCCGGCCCGCGGCCAGCCGGTGCACCGCGGCGATGGTCTGCGCGTTGTGGGTGGCGAACATCGGGTAGACCGCGTCGCCCGCGTCGAGCAGGCGGCGGGCGTTGGCCAGGTAGCTGACGTCGGTGTTCGGCTTGCGGGTGAACACCGGGTAGCCGCGGTAGCCCTCGACCTGCGCCCGCTTGACCTCGGCGTCCCAGTACGCGCCCTTCACCAGGCGCACCGGGATGCGGCGCCCGCCGTCGCGCGCAAGCCCCGCGATCCAGTCGATCACGAAGGGCGCGCGCTTCTGGTAGGCCTGGACCACGATGCCGAAGCCGTCCCAGCCCTCCAGCGAGGGATCGCGCCAGGCGGCCTCGATCACGTCCAGCGACAGCTCCAGCCGGTCGGCCTCCTCGGCGTCGACGGTCAGGCCGATGCCGTGGCCCTTCGCTCGCCGGGCCAGGTCGAGCAGGCGCGGCGCGAGCTCGTCCAGCACGCGTGCGCGCTTGGCGTGCTCGTAGCGCGGATGCAGGGCCGACAGCTTGACCGAGATCGAGGGCGCGACGATGGCGTCCGGCTGGCCGCCCGCGTCGCGGCCGATGGCATCGATCGCGCCGCGGTAGGCCGCGAGGTAGCGGTCGGCGTCGCGCTGGGTGAGCGCGGCCTCGCCGAGCATGTCGTAGGAGTAGCGGTAGTTCGCGTTGCGGCCCTTGCGCGCGCGCGACAGGGCCTCGCCGATGGTGCGCCCCATCACGAACTGGTGGCCCATGATCTTCATCGCCTGCCGCACCGCGAGCCGGATCACCGGTTCGCCGACGCGCCCGACCAGGCGCTTGAAGGCCCCGTGCACGTCGCGCCGCGTGTCGTCGGCGAGGTCGACCAGGTGGCCGGTGAGCATCAGGCCCCAGGTCGACGCGTTCACCAGCACCGACTCCGACTGCCCGACGTGCCGCTTCCAGTCCGCCTCGCCGAGCTTGTCGCGGATCAGCGCGTCGGCGGTGTCCTGGTCGGGGATGCGCAGCAGCGCCTCGGCCACGCACATCAGCAGCACGCCTTCCTCGCTGCCGAGGTCGTACTGGCGCATGAAGGACTCGACCACGCCCTGGTCGCGCACGCGCGCGCGCACGCGCCGGACCAGCGCGGTCGCGGTGGCGGCGACCGCGGCGGCGTCGCCGGCGGGCATCCGGGCCTCTTCGACGAGGGCCCGGACCCGGGTGGTTTCGTCCGCCAGCCAGTGGCGGGTGATCTCCGCGCGCAAGGGTCCTGGCGACGGGGGCGGTTCGCCGAGCGGATGGTCGGTCACGGTGTGGGGATTCCTCCGGTAAGGCCTGGATTCTAGCGCCCGGCGGTGCTGAAAGCGCGGGCACTTGACGCGCCGGAGGAAACCTGTGCTTGCCGCTTCGCCATGGCGACCGCTACCATCCGGGTGATCGAGCGTCCTTCGCAGGGCGCAGCCGGTCCTTCCGGGGGGCGACACGCCGACAGGGAAGGGCTTCCCGAAAACCGTTCCAGCAGGCGGCCCCGGGGCCGCGACGACGACATTGGGGTTGCACGCATGATGCAGGCGCGTTTCTTGCGGTGGATGGCGGCGCTCGTCGCCCTGGTGCCCGTTGCGGCGTTGGCGGCGGACCCCGTCCGGTGG
>JAAZHF010000431.1 GCA_012510865.1 Gammaproteobacteria bacterium | reverse complement strand
TGCCGGTGCTGATGCTGACCGCGCGCGATGAGCTCCCCGACAAGATCTCCGGATTCCGCGCCGGCGCGGACGACTACCTGACCAAGCCCTTCCAGCTCCCGGAGCTCGAGGTCCGCATCGAGGCCCTGGTCGCCCGCGCCAGCGGCCGTGGTCGCGGGCGCGTGCTGGAAGTGGCCGACCTGCGCTACGACCTCACCACCCTCGACGTCACCCGCGCCGGCCGCAGCCTCCATCTCTACCCCGCCTGCCGGAAGCTGCTGGAAGTGCTGATGCGCGCCAGTCCGGCCGCGGTCACGCGCGAGCGGCTGGAGCAGGCGCTGTGGGGCGACGATCCTCCGGACGGCGACATGCTGCGCTCGCACGTCTACGAGCTCCGGCGCAGCATCGATGGCCCCTGGCCGGTCAAGCTGCTGCACACGCTGCCGCGGATCGGCTATCGCCTGGGCGAACCGGCCGGGGGCGACGATGGCGGCTAGGACCAGCCTGCGCCGGCGGATGGTGCAGGGCCTGCTGGCGTACGCGGGGCTGGTGCCGGCGGCGGTGTACGGCTACGGCTACCTCGTCAACGAGCACGCCGAACAGCTCGCATGGACGGCGCTGCTGGAAGCGGAGTTCGACCACATCGAAGGCCGGCGCGCGCTCTCGCCCGACGAGCGATGGACCGACACCGAGACCCTGTTCCTGTACGGCGACGAGCCCGTCACGCCGCTGCCGGACGCGCTGGACGGCCTCCCTCCGGGTCTGCACGACGAGGTGGTGTTCGACGGCAAGGAGTGGGTGGTGCTGGTGCGCGAGGTCGAGGGCCGCCGGTGGGCGCTTGCGCTCGACATCGGGGATTTCGAGCGACGCGAGGCCTTCGTGGCCGCCAGCGTGCTGGCCGCGATGCTGGTGATGGTGGCCCTGCTCGGCCTCGCGATCGGCTGGGGCGTGGACCGCCTGATGCGCCCGATGCGCGAATTCGCCCAGGACATCGCGGGCCTGAGTCCTGCCCGGGCCGGGCAGCGCATCGCCCTGCCAGCGGCCGCCAGCACCGAGCTGGCCGTGATCGCCGAAGCGCTCAACGACTACATCGTGCGCAACGAGCAGTACGTGGAGCGCGAGCGCGTCTTCATCGACAGCATGAGCCACGAACTGCGGACCCCCGTCTCGGTGATCACCGGCGCGGCCGAACTGGCGGCGGCGCAGCCGGGCGTCCCGGACGCCGCGCGCCATCAGATCGCGCGCATCGGCCGCACCGGGCGCGAGGTCGAGCGCCTCATCGCCCTGCTGCTGGTGCTGGCCAAGGATCCCGGGCGGCTGGCGGAGTCCAGCGACTGGATCGACCTGGCGGAGCTGCTGCCCGAGATCATCGACGACCACCTGCCGATGGCGCGCGAGAAGGGCCTGGCGCTGGTGCTGGATGCGCCCCGGCGCTGCGACATCCTGGCGCCGCTGCCGGTGGTCCAGGCCGCGATCGGCAACCTGCTGCGCAACGCCATCGAGAACAGCGACAGCGGCACGATCGCGATCCGCGTCGACGGCGGCGCGGTGGTGATCGACGATCCCGGGCACGGCATGACGCCGGAGGAGATCAGCGCGATCTATGCGCGCATGGCGCGCGGCGGCGGTGGCCGCGAGCGCGGCGGCATCGGCCTGGACCTGATCTCGCGGCTGTGCGGGCATCTCGGCTGGACGCTGGACATCAGCTCGCGGCCCGGGCAGGGGACGACGGCGCGGCTGGACCTGTCGGCGGCGCGCGCCCGCGGATAGCCCGGGCGCGCACGCGGGGCGACAATGGGCGTCCCCGGAGCCGAGGAGGCTGCATGTCCTTTCCGTATGCACTGGTCCTGTTCGACCTCGACGGCACCCTGGTCGACAGCGCCGCCGACATCGCCGAGGCGGTCAACCGCACCCTGGACGAACTCGGCCACGCGCGCGAGGACGAGGCCCTGGTGCGGGCCTGGATCGGCCATGGCGCCCGCGCGCTCCTCGACAGCGCCCTGCGCCACGCCGGCAGCCGCGCCGGCGTCGACGAAGTGATGCCGCGCTTCATGGTCCACTACGAGGACTGCCTGCTGCTGCAGGCGAAGCTGTATCCGGGCACCGCGGAGATGCTC
>JAAZHF010000430.1 GCA_012510865.1 Gammaproteobacteria bacterium | reverse complement strand
GCTTCCGTCCTCACACACTCAGCAGCCCGCGCCGCTCGTAGACGCTTCCCTCGGTCGCGTGCAACGATGCACGGCCGACTGCCATCACCGCCGCCACGATGCCGTCGATCTTACCCGAGGATGTCGCCTTGTCCGGTCGGAGGTTGCCGCTTTGATCCTCGTAGGCTGACAGGTTCGACGCATTCCAACGCAGGATCGGATGGGCGCCGTGCCGGAGCTTCTTCTCCAGCATCAACGCAATCAATTTCTTCATCGGCTCGTTCATCGACACGGTCCCCTGCCGGTGCTCGACCATCACGATCCCATCCTCTTCGGCAAGCTCGGTCGCCAACTGCCGCGCGTTCCACGGGTCGAATGCTAATTCGCAGAGGTTATACCGCTTCGCCACGGCATTGACGTGCTGGCGAATACTCCGATAGTCGATCGAACTACCCGGCGTTGCCGTAAGCAGCCCATCGCGGACCCACATCGCATACGTGCGGTCGCCGCGGCGCTCCATCTCGCGGACCTTCTCCTCCGGAACCCAGTAATGCGGCCTCACGTGGTAATTGCCGTCACGGTCGGTATGGCACAGGCAGAGCGCCGCCATGTCCTCGACGCTCGCCAAGTCCAGGCCGCCGTAGACATCGGCATTGTCTGGGATCTCGGCGGGTCCGTCCGACGCATCCCATTTGAGCATCTGGATCAAACGGAACGCCTGCTCCGTGCGGATATTGAGATGCAGCCGCTTGAACGTGTTCTCGAATGCCGGGTCATCCTTCGCCCTGGTGCATTCGCGGAGCATGTAATCCTCGGGGACCGAGACGCCGAAATTCGGGTTCGCCTTTCGCCACACCTCGGGACTCGTCCAGTCGTCCTCCTTCGACGCCTCGTAGACCACCGGCAGGAAGGCCGGGTCCACAATGATGCCGTCGCGGACCTTCCCGGCATAGTCGTGCTTCTGGTTGCAGATCGACCCCTCGCGCTCGTAGTCGCTCGTCGTGATATGGACGGCCAACGGGTTTGGCCTCTTGCCCATGCCCGTCATCAACACCTCGGTCAATTCCGGAGTCTTGTGCGCGTGCAGTTCGTCGTTGACCAGCAGTTGGACGTTGAACCCGTGTTTCGTGCCGGCCACCGCCGACAGGTATTTGTAGGACTTATCCCCCACGACCATGTTGAACTTGTAGATTTCCGTCCGCTCCAGCATCAGCGGCTCGTTGCGGATCATCCCGGCCACGCGGTCGAAGCATAGCCGCGCCTGGTCCGCTTCCGCCGCAGAGGAGTACAGCCGCGCGCCTTTCTCCGGGTCGAGGTACAGAAACAGGCAGACGAACACGGCCGCCAGCTCGGTCTTGCCATTGCCGCGCGGGATGAAGATGAACGCCTCGCGAAACCGCCGCAGTCCGGTCTTGCGGTCGCGCCAACCCCAGATATTGCCGATGATGCCCTTCTGCCAGGTCTCCAGGAGGAACGGCTCGCCGGCCTTCGGGCCCTCAACGAACGTGCAGCACTCCTCAACGAACGCAATCGCGTCGAATGCGAGCGACTCGACGAACTCGTAGCGCTCCCCGGCCTGCGCGAACGGGTCGTAACCCGGCAGGCTGCGGATCGCTCGATTGATGTCATAGTTCACGGTTGCTACGCTCATCCGCACACCCTGAAGAACCTCGCCTTGCCTTCCGTCTGCTTTGGCGGCTCGACCGTCACCTGGATGCGAGTTCTGGCCGCCGGCGTCAGGCCGAACTCCTGCTCCAACCTCAGCAGTTGCACGCCGAGGCGGTTGATGATGCCGACCTCGGGAAACTGCTGGCAGGTCTTGATCTGCTTGCCGTAATCATCCTTGACGAAGTAGCTCTCGCCGTATTTGCGGACGAACGAATCGCACTGCTTC
>JAAZHF010000429.1 GCA_012510865.1 Gammaproteobacteria bacterium | reverse complement strand
GGCCCAGATTGCACCTTTCCGGCAGCATCACCGCGCTGGCGACGCCATTCACGTCCGCAGGCGCCCTCGATACCGACGCCTGGTCGCGACTGGTCGCGGCGCAGGTGGCGGGCGGCACCCAGGCGCTGGTCGTGGCCGGGTCCACGGGCGAGGCCGCCGCGCTCACCGCCGGCGAGTTCGAGGCCCTGCTGCGCAGCGCGGTCGAGGCGGTCGCCGGGCGCGTGCCCGTGCTCGCCGGAACCGGGCAGTCGGCAACCTCGCACACCATCGAACGCACCCGGCTGGCCGCGGCCTGCGGCGCCGATGCGGCGCTGGTGGTGACGCCGCCCTACGTGCGGCCGACGCAGGCCGGGCTGGTGGCCCACTATCGCGCCGTGGCCGACAACGGCGGGCTGCCCGTGGTGCTGTACAACGTTCCGCCGCGCACCGGCTGCGACCTGCTGCCGGACACGGTGGGGGAGCTTGCCGGGCACGAGCGCATCGTCGGCATCAAGGAGGCGGTGGCCGACGAGGCGCGGGTGCGGGCCCTGCTCGCGCTCGCCGGACCCGGGTTCCGGATCCTTTCGGGCGACGACGCCAGCGCCCCGCGCTCCATGCTGGCCGGCGCCGATGGCCTGGTGTCGGTGGCCTCGAACCTGGCCCCGGCGGCCTTCCGGCTCCTGTGCGACCTGGCGCGGGCGGGCGATCGCCCGGCCTGCGAGGCGCTGGCCGCGAAGCTGCGGGAGCTGGTCGATTTCTGCGGCGTCGAATCCAATCCGATCCCGGTCAAGGCGCTGCTGGCACGGCGTGGCTTCGGCCACCGCGACGGCATCCGCCTGCCGTTGCTGCCGCTGTCCGCGGAGCATTCCGCCGCCGCCGACGGGCTGGCGGCCGGCCTGGACGCGCTCGAACAAGCCTGCCGCGACGAGTGCGCGGCCTGAACCGTTTTCCCAGGAGAGATCCATGCAGCCTTCCCGTTCACTGATCCGTCCGGCCATCGCGGTGGCCATCGTCGCGGCCCTGGTCGCCACCTCCGGCTGCAGCTGGTTCCGCAAGACCAACCAGCTGTACGCGGCGGCCCCGCAGGACCGTCCGCTGGAAGTTCCGCCCGACCTCGACCGCCCCGACACCAGCGCGGCGATGGCGCTGCCGGACGCGGGTCCGACCAGCGTCACGCGTTCGGAGATGGCGCCGTCCACGCCGCGGGCCGCCGCCAACGGGTTCAACGTGCCCGCGCCGCGCGACGAAGTGTTCCAGCGCATCGAGCCGCTGCTGGCCGGGATCGAAGGCGTGTCCGTCGTCAGCAAGGCCCAGCTGCTGGGCAGCTACGACATCGACGCCGGCGACAGCAAGTTCCTCGTGCGCGTGACCCAGGTCGAGGGCGGCAGCTACGTGTCCGCGGTCGACCCGCGCGGCGTCGCCGCGACCGGCGCGGACGCGGTGCGCGTGATCGAAGCGCTGCGAGCGGGGCTCGCGCGCTGAGGAGGATCCGGCGGGCGCGCGCGGCTGCGCGCGCCTAGCGCTCGAGCAGCGGGAGCTTGCCCGGCTTGCCGTCCCATTCCGCGGCGTCGGGCAGCGGCTCCTTGCGGGCCGAGATCACGGGCCATTCCTTCGAGAGCTCGGCGTTGAGCGCGACGAAGCCTTCCTGGCCGGCCGGGACGTCGTCCTCGGCGTAGATCGCGTTGATCGGGCACTCGGGCTCGCAGAGCGTGCAATCGATGCACTCGTCCGGGTCGATCACCAGGAAGTTCGGCCCTTCGTGGAAACAGTCGACCGGGCACACCTCGACGCAGTCGGTGTACTTGCACTTGATGCAGTTCTCGGTGACGACGAAGGGCATGGCGGTGTTGCTTGCGGAAGGTGCGGATAGTGTACCGCCCGGCCGCCGCCGCGAGGACGCGCGAAGGCCGGAACGGACAGGGCCCGCAGCCGTTGCCGGTGCGGGCCCTGCGGAAGATGGCGCTCCCTACGGGATTCGAACCCGTGTTTTAGCCTTGAGAGGGCCACGTCCTAGGCCTCTAGACGAAGGGAGCAGGTGGGGCATCCGCCGCCCCTGGAAGGGCGACGCCGGCTGGACGACCGGCCCGCGGCAGCCAGGCTGCGATGCGGCATGCTAGTATAGCAAGCACAGGCTGCCGCTGGGCAACCCGAGCAGGTACTTTTTTCTCCAGATGCCCACCGACAACCCATCCGACGCACCGGTCCTGCGGACGATCCCGCGCGACCAGCACCCCATCTCCCGCAAGGACATCAGCCAGAACGCGCTGCGCGTCCTGTACCGCCTGCGCGAGGGCGGGCACGAAGCCTACCTGGTCGGCGGCGCCGTGCGCGACCTGCTGGTGGGCGGCTCCCCGAAGGACTTCGACATCGCCACCGGCGCCACCCCGGAAGAGGTCAAGGCGCTGTTCCGGAACTGCCGCCTGATCGGGCGCCGCTTCCGCTTGGCGCACGTGGTGTTCGGCCGCGAGATCATCGAGGTCGCGACCTTCCGCGCCAACGTCGACGACGGCAGCGGCGACCGCGAGACCCACGAGGACGGCCGCCTGCTGCGCGACAACGTCTACGGGACGGTCGAGGACGACGCGGTGCGGCGCGACTTCACCGCCAACGCGCTCTATTACACGATCGAGGACTTCTCGGTCCGGGACTACGTCGGCGGCTTCGAGGACGTCCGGAACCGCGTCCTGCGCCTGATCGGCGACCCCGACACCCGCTACCGCGAAGACCCGGTGCGGATGCTGCGCGCGGTGCGCCTGGCCGCCAAGCTCGACTTCGACATCGAACCCGCCACCGCGGCCCCCATCCGCGGGCTCGCGCCGCTGCTGGCCGAGGCCGCCCCGGCGCGGCTGTTCGAGGAGTGCCTGAAGATGTTCCTGTCCGGCCACGGCGTCGCCAGCTTCGAAGGCCTGGAGCGCCACGGCCTTCTGCATGTGCTGCTGCCCGAGGCGGCGGCGGCGATGAAGGCCAACCGCAGCGGCGCGCTGCGCGCGGTGGTGGTCGAGGGCCTGCGCGGGACCGACGCGCGCGTGGCCGCGGGCGACCCGGTGTCGCCCTCGTTCCTGTTCGCGCTGCTGCTGTGGCCTGCCTACTGCCGCACCCTGATGCAGCTGCAGGCCAGGGACATGCCGGCCGCGGAGGCCCAGCGCCGGGCCGCCGACCGGGTCACCGTGCACGAGCTGGCGACGATCGCGGTGCCGCGCCGGTTCTCGATCCCGATGCAGGAGATCTGGCTGCTGCAGTCGCGCTTCGGGCTGCGCCAGCGCAAGCGGGTGATGCGCATGCTGGCGCACCCGCGCTTCCGCGCCGCCTTCGACTTCCTGCAGGTGCGCCAGGCCGGCTCCGACGAGCACGCCGAGGACATCGCGTTCTGGCGCGAGGCCCAGCTCGATCCGGACATGGCCATCGCCCACAGCGGGCCCACCGCGGGCGAGGAGTCGCCGGGTGCCCCGCGCCGGCGCCGGCGCCGGCGTCCGCCGGCGGCCTGATGGACGCGCCGGTCCGGGCCTGCATCGGCCTCGGGGGCAACATCGGCGACGTCAGGGCCGCGCTTCGCGCCGCGCTGGCCGCGCTCGACGCGCTGCCGGGGACGCGCCTGCTGCGCGCGTCCCGCGTGTACCTGACGCCGCCGTGGGGCAGGGAGGACCAGCCGGGGTTCCTCAATGCGGCGGCGGTCCTCGAGACCGGGCTCGCGCCCGCCGCGCTGCTCGAGGCGCTGCTCGCGATCGAGCGCGCGCACGGCCGCGAGCGGACGTCGTACGGCAGCCGCTGGGGACCGCGCACCCTCGACCTCGACCTGCTGCTCCACGGCGACGCCGTGGTCGACGCCCCCGGGCTGGTCCTGCCGCACCCGCAGATGCACGCGCGCGCCTTCGTCCTGGTCCCACTCGCGGAGATCGCCCCCGACGCCGAAGTGCCCGGCCGCGGCCGGGTCGCCGACCTGCTCGCCGCCGTGGACGCCAGCGACATCCGTCCCGCCTGAGGGCCGCCGCCGCCGCCGCGGCGTAAGATGGGCCGTCCACCCCCACCAGGGACGCGAAGCCCGATGAGCAGCAATGAAACACGCCGGCCGATGACCGTGCCCGGCCTGGCCGAGGCGCGCGCCGAAGGGCGCAAGCTCTCGATGTTGACGGCCTACGACGCGGGCTTCGCCCGGGCGTTCGATGCCGCCGGCGTCGAGCTGGTCCTGGTCGGGGACTCGCTCGGCATGGTCGTGCAGGGCCGTGGCTCCACGCTTCCGGTCACGGTCGACGACATGGCCTACCACACCGCCTGCGTGGCCCGTGGCCTGGAGTACGCGCTGCTCGTGTCCGACCTGCCGTTCCAGGCCGACGCCACGCCGGAGCGCGCCCTGGACGCATCCACGCGCCTGCTCCAGGCGGGCGCGCAGATGGTGAAGCTGGAAGGCGCCGGGCCCAAGCTGGACGTGATCCGCTTCCTCGTGGAGCGCGAGATCCCGGTCTGCGCCCACCTGGGGCTGACGCCGCAGTCGGTGCTCCGCTTCGGCGGCTTCAAGGTCCAGGGGCGCGAACAGCCGGCCGCCGACCGGCTGCGCGCCGAGGCACTCGCGGTGGCGGAGGCGGGCGCCGCGCTGATCGTGCTCGAAGGCGTCCCGGCGGCGCTGGCGACGGCGATCACCGCCGGCAGCCCGGTGCCGACCATCGGCATCGGCGCCGGACCGGGTTGTGACGGGCAGGTGCTGGTGATGCACGACATGCTCGGCCTCGACGCGGGGCGCCGCCCGCCGAAGTTCGTCAAGGACTTCCTCGCCGAGGGCGGCTCGGTCGCGGGCGCCGCGCGGGCCTACGTCGCCGCGGTGCGCGACGGCAGCTTCCCGGGCCCCGCGCACTCCTACGCATGAGCCGCATCGAGGTCGCGACCGGGCCCGGCCCGCTGAGGGAGCGGATCGCCGGCTGGAAGCGGGAGGGGCTGCGGATCGGCTTCGTGCCCACCATGGGCAACCTGCACGAGGGCCACTTCAGCCTGGTCCGCATGGCGCGCGCGAACGCCGACCGCGTGGTCGCCAGCGTGTTCGTCAATCCGACCCAGTTCGGGCCGGGCGAGGACTTCGAGCGCTATCCCCGGACGCCCGATGCCGACGTCGCCGGCCTCGAAGCGACCGGCTGTGACCTCGCCTGGATGCCTCCGGTGGACGCGATGTACCCGCTGGGCACCGCGCGCGCGGTGCAGGTGCGGGTGCCCGGCATCACCGACGTGCTCGACGGCGCCCACCGGCCCGGGCACTTCGACGGCGTATGCACGGTGGTGGCACGGCTGTTCAACCAGGTCCAGCCGGACGTCGCGGTGTTCGGGCGCAAGGACTACCAGCAGCTGGCCGTGGTCCGGCACATGGTGCTCGACCTTGCCTTCCCGATCGAAATCCTCGGTGCCGACATCGTGCGCGAGCCAGACGGGCTGGCGCGGAGTTCGCGCAACCAGTACCTCCCGGCCGACGCGCGCGCGCGCGCGCCGGAGATCCACCGCACCCTGCTGGCGATGCGCGACGCGCTCCGGGCCGGCCGCGACTGGCGGGACGCGGAGGCACTGGGCGCCGCGCGCCTGGCGGACGCCGGCTTCGAGGTCGACTACGCGGTGCTGCGCACGCCCCTGCTGCGCGAGCCCGGCGGCCCCGGCGACGACGGCGCGCGCGGCGCCCGCGTCGCGGCCCGCATCGGCGGCACGCGGCTGATCGACAACCTGGAGTTCACCCTGGCCCCGGCGGCATGATCTAGAATCGCTCCCGACGCCTGTTTCCACGGCTCCCGCGGCCCCCACGATGCTCCTGACCCTGCTCAAAGCGAAGATCCACCGCGCCACCGTCACCCACGCCGAGCTGCACTACGAAGGCTCCTGCGCGATCGACGGCCGCCTGCTCGACCTGTCGGGCATCCGCGAGTACGAGCGGATCGAGATCTACAACATCAACAATGGCAAGCGCTTCGCGACCTATGCGATCCGCGCCGAAGAGGGCAGCGGCATCATTTCCGTCAATGGCGCGGCCGCCCACCAGGCCGAGCCCGGCGACCTCGTGATCATCTGCGCCTACGGCGCCTGCGACGAGGCCGAGGCCGCGGTGTTCAAGCCCAGCCTGGTCTACGTCGACCGCCAGAACCGGATGACCCACACCAGCGACGCCATCCCGGCACAGGCCGCCTGAGGGATGGCCGGCGAAGGCCTCGACCGGCAGTTCCCCGACCACGCAAAGCGCCTCGCCGGCGCGCGCATCCGGCAGCTGGCCGCCGCGGATCCGGCGCGGGCCGCGTCGATGGCGATCCGCGTGGGGCCGCTGTACGCGAACTTCGCACGCCTGCGCATCGATGCGCCGGCGCTGGCCGCGCTCGAGGCCCTCGCGCTGGAGCGGGGCCTCCCACGGGCCATGCGCGCGCTCGTCGACGGCGCCGAGGTCAATGCCTCGGAGCGGCGCGCGGCGCTGCACACCGCGCTGCGCTCGGACATCGGGCGCGGCGACGCCGCCCGCCGCGCGCACGCCGACGCCGTCGCCGCCCGCGAACGGATGGCCTCGCTGGTGGCGTCGCTGCGCGCCTCGGAGGTCACCGACGTCGTCAACGTCGGCATCGGCGGCTCCGACCTCGGCCCGCGCCTGGTGGTGGATGCGCGGGGAGACCGCGGCGACGGCCGCTTCCGCCTGCACTTCGTCAGCAACGTGGACGGCAGCGAGGTGCAGCGCGCGCTGCGCGGGCTGGATCCGGCCCGCACCGCGGCGATCCTCGTCTCGAAGAGCTTCGGCACCCAGGAGACGCTGCTCAACGGCGCGCGCGTGCGCGAGTGGATGGGCGGCGGCGAGCGGCTATTCGCAGTCAGCGCCAACGTGCCCGCGGCGGAGGCCTTCGGCGTGGACGCCGCGCGCGTGCTGCCGATGTGGGACTGGGTGGGCGGACGCT
>JAAZHF010000428.1 GCA_012510865.1 Gammaproteobacteria bacterium | reverse complement strand
TGCCCGCGCTGCCGCAGCCACGCGGCCGCTTCGTCGGCCGGGGGCAGGCGGAACTCGAGCCGCTGGCAGCGGCTGCGCACGGTCGCGGGAAGCTTCGCCGGGCTCGCGCTCACCAGCCAGAGATAGCGCCCGGGCACCGGCTCCTCCAGCGTCTTGAGCAGCGCGTTGGCCGAAGCGTCGTTCATGTCGTCGGCAGGATCGACGATCGCGACCTTGGCATCGCCGTACTGCGGGGTGGTGCCCAGGCGCTCCGACAGCTGGCGGACCTGGTCGACCGAGACCACCGTCTGCTGGCGCGCCGGCGAGGGCGTGAAGCGCCAGGCGTGGCCGACGAAGATGGCGTCCGGGTGCCCGGGATGGCCCCACGGGTGCGAGAGTGATCCATCGGGGCGGTTCTCGAGCGGATCCTTCTGCGAACGCGACAGGTACAGCGTGCAGGCCCGGCAGCGGCCGCAGGGCCGGTCCGCGGCGACGTCGGAGCGGCAGAGTACGCGCTGCGCGAGGCGCTCGGCCACCAGCCGCTTGCCGAGCATCGCCGGGCCGCAGAACAGCAGGGCGTGGCCCATGCGCCCGGCGTCGAGCGCGGCGGCGGCCTGGTCGTACATGCGCTGCTGCCACGGGGCCAGCGGGGAGTCGAGGCTCATCGCGCGCCCTCCGTCCGGTCACGCAGCGCCGCCACGGCGGCGGCGACGACCTCCTGCAGCGGCCGCGATGCGTCCAGCACGCGGAAGCGTTCCGGCTCCGCGGCGGCGCGGGCCAGGACGCCCGCCCGCGCGCGCTCGAAGAAGGCATCGCGCTCGCGCTCGATGCGGTCGGGCCGCGGGTCGCGGCCCTCGATGCGCGCGCGCCCCTGGGCGACGTCGAGGTCGAGCAGCAGCGTGAGCCCCGGCCGCAGGCCGACCACGCGCTCTTCCAGCAGCGCGATGAGCCCCTGGTCCAGGCCGCGGCCGGCCCCTTGGTAGGCGAAGCTCGAATCGGTGAAGCGGTCGGTCAGCACCCATGCGCCGCGGTCGAGCGCGGGCTGCACGGTGGCGCGCACGTGCTGCGCCCGGGACGCGAACATCAGCAGCAGCTCGGTCTCGGCCGACACGGGCTCGGCTCCGGGATCCAGGAGCAGCTCGCGGATCCGTTCGGCGAACGGCGTGCCGCCGGGCTCGCGCGTGACCACCACCTCGCGGCCGGTCGCCTCGAGTCCGGCCCGCAGCGCGGCCAGCACCGTGGTCTTGCCGGCGCCCTCGCCGCCCTCCAGCGACACCAGGCGCGGGTGGCTTGGCAGCCCGCTCATCGTGGTCCGTGCCGTTCGCGGTAGCGGCGCACGTACTCGCGCACCGCCGCGTTGTGGCCCTCGAGCGTCGGCGAGAAGACGTGGCGCCCGCTGCCGTCGCCGACCGCGACGAAGAACAGCGCGTCGGGCGCTTCGGGCCGGGGCGCGGCGCGCAGCGCGGCGACGCCCGCCATCGCGATCGGCGTCGGCGGCAGGCCGGCGTGGATGTAGGTGTTGTACGGCGTGTCGGTGGCGAGGTCGCGCCGCCGGATGTTGCCGTCGAACTCCGCGCCCATGCCGTAGATCACCGTCGGGTCGGTCTGCAGTCGCATGCCCAGGCGCAGGCGGCGGGTGAACACGCCGGCGATCAGCGGCCGCTCCTCGGCGATCCCGGTTTCCTTCTCGACGATCGAGGCCAGCACCAGCGCCTCCTCCGGCCCGTCGAGCGGCAGCTCCTCCGCGCGCGACTGCCATGCGGCGGCGAGCGCGCGATCGAGGTCGTCGGCCGCGCGGCGCAGCAGGTCGAGGTCGCTGTCGCCGCGGTCGTAGGTATAGGTCTCCGGGAGGAAGCGCCCTTCCGGATGCACGCCTTCGCGGCCGAGCAGCGCCATCAGCGCGGCGTCGTCGACGGACTCCAGCGTCTGCACCAGCGGCGCGGCGCGCCCAAGCGCCGCGCGCAGTTCGCGGATGTTCCAGCCCTCGACGATGGTGAAGCGGTGGCGCACCACCCTGCCGTCGCGCATGTGCTCGAGCAGCCGGGCCGGGCTCATGCCCGGCTCGAGCGCGTACTCGCCGGCCTGGATGCGGTCGCCGGCGTCGAGCTGCCGCGCCAGCAGCCGCCACTCCAGGTCGCGGCCGGCGTCGATGCCCTGCGCGCGCAGGCGCCCGACCACCCGGCGCAGCGTGTCGCCGCGCTCGACCACGAGGCTGTCGCCGGACTCGATCCCCTCCAGCGGCGCATGCGCGAAGCGCTGGTAGCCGCTCCATGCCCACCAGCCCGCCGCGCCGGCGGCCAGCGCGGTGAGCACGAACAGGATCAGGACGATGCGGCGCAGGGCCTTCATGGCGCCACCCTGGCGCCGGGGTCGGGGAAGGGATGCATGCGCCGAAGGATACCGCGCCGCCCGGCGGCCCGGTCAGGCACCGATCGCCAGCAGCATGCCGCGCGCCTTGGCGCGGGTTTCCTCGAGCTCGTTCCCCGGATCCGAATCGGCCACGATGCCGGCGCCGGTGCGGAAGCGCAGCGAATTGCCCTGGACCTCGGCGCTGCGGATCAGGATGTTGAGG
>JAAZHF010000427.1 GCA_012510865.1 Gammaproteobacteria bacterium | reverse complement strand
GCTCTGGATCGCCGACGTCGGCCAGAACGCCTACGAAGAGATCAACCTGGTCCCCGCAGGCACGGCGGCCGGCCTCAACTTCGGCTGGCGCTGCTACGAGGGCGACCAGCCCTACAACCCGTCGGGCTGCAACGGCGCGTACTTCATGCCGCTGGTCACCACCACGCACTCGGCCGGCAACTGCTCGATCACCGGCGGCCGGGTGTACCGCGGTGCCGCCTACCCGGCGTTGTCCGGACGCTATTTCTTCACCGACTTCTGCAACACGGCGATCAAGAGCATCACCTTCGACGGCGGCCAGCCGCGGGTGGACACGCCGGTCGCCGCGGGCGCGGTCAGCCAGCCGGTGGCCTTCGGCGAGGACGCGGCCGGCGAGCTGTACTTGGCCAGCCTCACCGGCGCCATCTACCGCGTCGTCGGCACCGGTGACACCGCCGAGTCGCAGGTGACCACGCTCGGTGGCCAGTGCCTGCACGCGCCGGGAGCGGCCGCCGGCACGGGGCTGCTGGCCTGGCCGTGCAGCGGCGCGCCGGGCCAGCGCTGGGTGCTCCGCGCCCACGGGTCCCTGCTCAACCCGGCCTCCGGGCGCTGTGCGGTCGTGGCGTCCGCGGCCGGCGTGCGCGGCACGGCCCGGGTGCGCCTGGCCGGCTGCAACGGCCAGGAGTCGCAGCGCTTCACGCCGACGCCCGACAACGAACTCCGTGGCGCCGGCGACCGGTGCCTGGACCACTCGCGGACCGTCCGCCGCGTGGTGGAGATGTCCACCTGCGACGGCCGCGACGGCCAGGCCTGGATGTTCGTGCCGCTGGACCCGTCCCGCGGGAAGGCCGCGACGGCCGGTCCCGGGCCGAGGCGGGCTGCGCCCCCGCCCCGGGCGCGCTGAATCCAGGGACAGCGCAGGGGGCGCCGCCGCGCCCCCTGCGCTCAGGAGCCGGCGCCGGGGGCCGGGGCGGCGGTGGCCAGCTCGACGCCGACCACGGGGTCGAGCAGGCGGAACACGGAGTCCAGCGCACGGGCCCCGCCGGCCGCCAGGGCCGCCAGTTCGTCCGCGGACGCCGGGCCGCGGGCTTCGTGCCAGGGGGCGGGGCGCACCTCGCCGTCCCGGAGCCTGGCCACGCTGCCGCCCGTCCTGAACTCGACCGGCGTGCGCACCGTGCCCCCGACCGGCACCCCGTCCACGCTTTCGCGCATCCCGAAGCGCCAGCGCAGGGCGGCATTCAGGCTGGCCGCCTCGAACAGCCCGGCATAGGCGCGGGCCTGCCTCGCCGGCACGTGGGCGCTGATGCTGGTCTGTTCGACCGCCGCTTCCAGGACGTCGCCTTCGGCGTCGAGCCGCAGCAGCAGGACCACCCGGCCCTGCACGCCGGACCGCAGCGCGTCGGGCGGATAGCGCGGCGGCGGCCTGAGGCTGCCCTCGCCCTCGTGCGCGCCGAAGGCCACGTCCCTGATGCGCAGGGCGAGTCCCCCGGCCTTGGGCCAGGCATCGAGCATCAGCAGGATGCCGGTCTCGGCGATGACCGCGCGGCCGTCGACCAGCACCGGTTCGAAGCGCCACGCGCGCACCGTCGACTGCAGCACCTCTTCCACCGGGGCAGGGACGTCGTGGCTGAGCCGGTAATCGACCACGCTC
>JAAZHF010000426.1 GCA_012510865.1 Gammaproteobacteria bacterium | reverse complement strand
GTGGTGCTGGAGCATGGCGAGCCAGCCGCCGGTCTGGCGCGCGTTGACCGGGCCTTCGTCGGCGAAGTCGGTGTAGCGCACGCGCTCGTAGGACTGGCCCGGGCTGAACCAGGCCGCGCCGTAGAGGCTGAAGGACTCGGGATTGGTCCATCCGGTCTTGATCGTGCGCGGCAGGCGGATCAGCTGCCGGTAGACGTGGCCCTGCCAGGGCGCCTGGCCGCGGTTGACGACCGTGTCGAGGACCTCGATGGCATAGCTGCCGCGGGTGAGGACGTAGCTGCGGCGGATGCTGACGCCGTCCGGCCCGGTCCAGGTGAACGGGACTTCGATGGTGTCGGCGTCCGCGGCCAGCACGCGGTCGCCGCCGCCCTCGGGCACGAACCCGGCCTCGTGCGTGGGCGCGGCGCTGGTGGCGCTGACCCAGCCGCTCTGCGCCGCGTACAGCGCCGCCGGGTCGTCGTCGAACAGGCGCACCGGGGCGCTGTCCTCGTCGCGGGTCTCCGGGAAGCGCAGCAGGTCGGCGCGGACCACGGCGCCGCCGCGCAGGGTGAGGTCGAGGACGTCGGTGCGCACGCGGACCAGGCCCGCGTCCGGCGCGGTCGCGGCCGGAGCGGCCCCCGGCACCACGGGCACCGCGGCCGGGGCCGACGGCACGGCGCCGCCGGCGCCGGCGACGGGCGCGGGTGCGCCCGGGATCGCGCCCGCGGGATCGCCCACGGCCACGCCCGCGGCTTCGGCGGCGGTGTCGGGCGCCCTCTGCTCCTTGCCCCATTCCATCCACAGCAGGGTCGCCACCATCAGCCAGGCGAAGATCAGGAAGGTACGGGTCTGGTTCATCAGGCAGGAACACTCATTCGCCGGCGGGACGCGGCGTCGTGGCGGGAACGGGGGAAGCGGCGGGCATTGTGCCGCCCACGCCGGATGCGGGCAACGCGCCGGCGCGGCGGAGCGCCTGGTGGAAGGCTTCGCGCAGCGCGGTCCGGCTCGCGCCGGCGGCCGCCGGGCGCGCGACGACCACGAAGGCGGCGTCGGGAAGCAGGGCGCGGATGGCGCGGAATTCCTCGCGGAGCGCGCGCTTGATGCGGTTGCGTCCGACCGCGCGCGGGTCGACCTTGCGCGAGACGGCCAGGCCGAGGCGCGCCGGCCGGCCGTCGTGGAGCAGGTGCAGTGCCAGCAGGGGCGTGCCGGTGCGCCGGCCTTCGCCGAACACGCGGTCGAAATCGGCGCGCACGCGAACGCGCGCTTGGCGGGGCAAGCGGCGGTCCATCGACTCGGGGGTCACGGTGGGGCGGCCGCGCGGGGGGCCGCCCGCGGACATCAGGCGCTGAGGCGCTTGCGGCCCTTGGCGCGGCGGCGGGCAAGGATCTTGCGGCCGTCGGCGGTCGCCATGCGGGCACGGAAGCCGTGGTCGCGCTTGCGCTTGAGGGTGCTGGGTTGGAAAGTGCGCTTGGTGGCCATAGCGTGAGCTCGGATGCGGGAACGCGGCGGAAAGAACCGGAGATTGTAGTCCGCGCGGCCGGACCCGGTCAATCCAGGCCCGCGGGGCCGCCGGGCGGCGACCGCCGGCGCGCACGTGCCCGGACGCGATGGTACGCTGGCCTGCCCCTTTCCACCGCCCGCCGCACGTGGCCGCCCACGCCGCGCGGCCGGTCCCGCTGTCGGTATGTCGAACGTATTCATGGATGCCTGGCCCCGCTGCCTCGAACGCCTGGAAGCCGAACTCCCGGCGGAGGACGTGCATACCTGGCTGAGGCCGCTGCAGGTCGCCCGCCGCGAGGACGCAACGGTCCTCTACGCGCCCAATGCCTTCGTGCGCGACGCCGTGCACGAGCGCTACATGCCGCGGATCCGCGAGCTGCTGGGGCATTTCGGCGGCGGCGGCGAGGTTTCGCTGGAAATCGGATCGCTGCCGCGCGCGGTGCCGGAACCCGCGCGCGCGCCGGCAACGGCGGCGGCCACGGCCGCCAGCGCGGCCGCCGGCGCCGCGGCCTTCCACGGCAACCTGGACAGCCACTACACCTTCGACAACTTCGTGGAGGGCCGCAGCAACCAGCTCGGCCGCGCGGCGGCCTGGCAGGCGGCGCAGAAGCCCGGCGACCGCGCCCACAACCCGCTGCTGCTGTACGGCGGCACCGGCCTGGGCAAGACCCACCTGATGTTCGCGGCCGGCAACGAGATGCGGCGCAACAACCCGTCGGCGCGGGTGCTGTACATGCGTTCGAACGATTTCTACAGCGCCTTCTTCCGCTCGCTGCAGGAACGGACCTCGGACCAGTTCAAGCGCCAGTTCCAGCAGCTGGACGCGCTGCTGATCGACGACATCCAGTTCTTCGCCGGCAAGGACCGCACGCAGGAGGAGTTCTTCCACACCTTCAATGCGCTGTTCGAGGGCCGGCAGCAGATCATCATGACCTGCGACCGCTTCCCGCGCGAAGTGGAGGGGCTGGAGCCGCGGCTGAAGTCGCGCCTGGCCTGGGGCCTTCCGGTGGCGATCGACCCGCCGGACTTCGAGACCCGTGCGGCGATCGTGCTGGCCAAGGCCCGCGAGCGCGGGACGCACGTGCCCGAGGACGTGGCCTTCCTGCTCGCGAAGCGGATGCCGTCGAACGTGCGCGACCTCGAGGGCGCGCTCAACACGCTGTCGGCGCAGGCCAACTTCACCGGCCGCGCGATCACCGCCGAGTTCGCGCAGGAAACCCTGCGCGACCTGCTGCGGGCGCAGCAGTCCGCGATCAGCATCGCCAACATCCAGAGGACCGTGGCAGACTACTACGGTCTCCAGATCAAGGACCTGCTGGGCAAGAAGCGGACGCGTTCGCTGGCCCGCCCGCGCCAGATGGCGATGGCGCTGGCCAAGGAACTGACCGAGCACAGCCTGCCCGAGATCGGGGATGCCTTCGCGGGGCGGGACCACACCACGGTCCTGCACGCCTGCCGCCAGATCCGCACCCTCACGCAGACCGACGGCAAGCTCCGCGAGGACTGGGACAAGCTCATCCGGAAGCTCAGTGAATAGGCCGTCCGGCGGCCTGGACGCCGGTGGACGGAGGGAGGGGCAAGCTGTGGACAAGCTGCGGATGGATCCCGGGCCCCGAACTTGTCCACAGCTTGTCCGCCCACGGGACAGGGGCTTGTCCACGGGGTTGTGCCGCTGAATTACCGTTGTAAATCAATAAGTTGTGGTAGTTCTCAACCGTTTTCAGGGACACCACCACCACCGCTTTCTGTATTTATCCCATTCAAGAGCTAGGGCAAGGGGACACCACCGGCATGCGTTTCAGTCTGCAGCGAGAAGCCTTCCTGAAGCCGTTGGCGCAGGTCGTCAACGTGGTCGAACGCCGGCAGACCCTGCCGGTGCTGGCGAACCTGCTGGCACTGGTGAAGGACGGCCAGCTGTCGCTCACGGGCACCGACCTCGAGGTCGAGATGGTCGCGCGCTGCGCCGTGGACGACGCTCAGGATGGCGAAATCACGATTCCGGCGCGGAAGCTGTTTGACATCGTCCGCGCCCTGCCCGACGGAAGCCGGGTCACGGTCGGCCAGTCCGGCGACCGGATCACGGTCCAGGCCGGCCGCAGCCGCTTCACCCTGTCGAGCCTTCCGGCCAACGACTTCCCGTCGATCGACGAGGTCGAGGCGACCGAGCGCGTGCAGGTGCCCGAGTCGGCGCTCAAGGAGCTGATCGAGCGGACCGCGTTCGCCATGGCCCAGCAGGACGTGCGCTATTACCTGAACGGGCTCCTGTTCGACCTCGCCGAGCGCCGCCTGCGCTGCGTCGCCACCGACGGCCACCGCCTGGCGCTGTGCGAAGCCACGCTGGACGAAGGGGTCCAGGCCAAGCGCCAGATCATCGTGCCGCGCAAGGGCGTGTCCGAGCTGCAGCGCCTGCTGGAGGGCGGCGACCGGGTGCTCGAGCTCGAGATGGGGCGCAACCACATCCGGGTGAAGCGCGACGACGTGACCTTCACCAGCAAGCTGATCGACGGCCGCTTCCCCGACTACGAGGCGGTGATCCCGATCGGCGCCGACCGCGAGGTCCGGATCGCCCGCGAGGTGCTCCGCGCCGCGCTGCAGCGGGCGGCGATCCTCTCCAACGAAAAGTACCGCGGCGTCCGGATCGAGGTGTCGCCGGGCCAGCTGCGGATCAACGCCCACAACCCGGAGCAGGAAGAGGCCCAGGAGGAAGTCGAGGCGGAGACGTCGGTCGACGGCCTGGCCGTGGGCTTCAACGTCAACTACCTGCTCGACGCGCTCGGCGCGCTGCGCGACGAGACCGTGGTGCTGGCCCTGCGCGATGCCAATTCGTCCGCGCTGGTGCGCGAGGCGGCCAACGAGCGCTCGCGCCACGTCGTGATGCCGCTGCGCCTGTGATCCTTCACGGGTTCCACGTGGAACAGGAACGCCCGGCCTCGCCCGGGCGTTCTGCTTTTCCGGGGTTCTCCCGGTGCGAGTGACCCGCCTCCGGCTGCGCAACCTGCGCAACCTGGCCGAGGTCGAGCTGCGGCCCTCGTCCGGGCTCAATGTCTTCATCGGCGCCAACGGCGCGGGCAAGACCAGCCTCCTGGAAGGGCTGCACCTGCTGGCCTACGGCCGCAGCTTCCGCGGCCGGGTCCGCGATGGGCTGGTCCGGACCGGGCAGGAGGCGCTGGAGGTGTTCGCCGAATGGGAGGTCGAAGGCGACGCTGCCCCCCATCGCGCCGGTCTCAGGCACTCGGGC
This sequence comes from Gammaproteobacteria bacterium, assembly GCA_012510865.1. Lineage (GTDB taxonomy): Bacteria > Pseudomonadota > Gammaproteobacteria > Xanthomonadales > Xanthomonadaceae > Luteimonas. Next base: position 14,610 of record JAAZHF010000426.1, on the reverse strand, counting down.
GCCCGCTGGGAGGCCCGACTGGACGGCGAGCCGGTCTCGCACCTGGGGGAACTGTGCGCGGCCTTCATGGGGGTCACCTTCGAGCCGGGCAGCCATGCGCTCGTCTCGGGAGGCGGCGAGCCGCGCCGCCGATTCGTGGACTGGGGTCTGTTCCACGTGGAACAGGGTTTCCTGCCCGTCTGGCGCCGCTATTCGCGGGCACTGCGCCAGCGCAACGCGCTGCTCAAGTCCGGCGCCCCTGCCGCACAGATTTCGGCGTGGGACCACGAGCTGACCTCTGCCGGAGAGGAGCTGACGCGGCGCCGCGCGCTCTACCTGGACCGGCTCCAGGAGCGTCTTTCGATGGTCGGCGCGGCGCTGGCCCCGGGGCTGGGGCGGATGTCGCTGGATTTCGATGCCGGATGGCGCCGGTCCAGCCTGTCGCTGGCGGATGCGCTGGCGGTTGCGCGAGAACGGGACCAGGCGCTGGGCCATACCAGCGTGGGGCCGCACCGCGCGGACTGGCGTCTTCGGCTTGAGGGCAAGGCAGGGGGCGAGGCCCTCTCCCGCGGCCAAGCGAAGCTCGCGGCGCTGTCCTGCCTGTTCGCGCAGGCCGCCGATTGCGCCGCCGAACGCGCCGACTGGCCGGTCATCGCGCTGGACGACCTCGCCTCGGAGCTGGACGCCGCGCACCGGGCGCGCGTCCTGGCGTTCCTCGGAGAGACGCCGGCGCAGGTCTTCATCACCGGGACGGACGCCCTCGATGGCGCCGTGCCGGAGCTCCGGGTGTTCCACGTGGAACGGGGAGTGGTTGCGGCCACGTAATTCCGGCGACTGGTTTCACGTGGAACCATTTCGTCGCACCCGGCGATGATCCTCCGCGCCGCGCGCGCCATCGTGGTCCGGGGCACTACTCCCCGCGCCGCGATCCGGGGAGCGCTTGCCGGACACCCCGACACGACGGTCGGGCCGCCATCAGCAGGCCCTTACCACGGAGTGTGAACTGGTATAATGGCCGCCTGAAGCCCTATAAGTAATGCGACTCGCGCCGGCGATGCCGCGACGGCCGTTGCTGGGCGATTCCCAACCGCCAGAAGCACCCGATGACCGAGAACAGCGGCAACACCCCCGAGGCCGGAAACGCCGGCTACGACTCCAGCAAGATCACCGTCCTGCGCGGCCTCGAGGCCGTCCGCAAGCGCCCCGGCATGTACATCGGCGACGTGCACGACGGCACCGGCCTGCACCACATGGTCTTCGAGGTGGTCGACAACTCGATCGACGAGGCGCTGGCCGGCCACGCCGACGAGATCACGGTCACCATCCACGAGGACGGCTCGGTCTCGGTCACCGACAACGGCCGCGGCATCCCGGTCGACATCCACAAGGAAGAGAACCGCTCGGCGGCCGAGGTGATCCTCACCGTGCTGCACGCGGGCGGCAAGTTCGACGACAACAGCTACAAGGTGTCGGGCGGCCTGCACGGCGTGGGCGTGTCGGTGGTCAACGCGCTGAGCGAACACCTGTGGCTGGACATCTGGCGCGACGGCGAGCACCACCAGCAGGAATACGCCCTGGGCGAACCGCTGTACCCGCTGAAGGCCGTCGGTCCGGCCAACGGTCGCCGCGGCACCACGCTGCGCTTCAAGCCGGCCACCGGGATCTTCAGCGACGTCGAATTCCACTACGAGGTGCTTGCGCGGCGCCTGCGCGAGCTGTCCTTCCTGAACTCCGGCGTGAAGATCACGCTCGCCGACGAGCGCGGCGAGGAGCGCCGCGACGTGTTCCAGTACGAGGGCGGCATCCGCTCCTTCGTCGAACACCTCGCGCAGCTGAAGACGCCGCTGCACCCGAAGGTCATCGCGGTGTCCGGCGAGCAGAACGGGATCACGGTCGAGGTCGCCCTGCAGTGGACGGACTCCTACCAGGAGACGATGTTCTGCTTCACCAACAACATCCCGCAGAAGGACGGCGGCACCCACCTGATCGGCTTCCGCGCCGCGCTCACGCGCACGCTGACCAACTACATCGAGCAGAACGGGATCGCGAAGCAGGCCAAGGTGCAGCTGTCGGGCGACGACATGCGCGAGGGCATGATCGCGGTGCTGTCGGTGAAGGTGCCGGACCCGAGGTTCTCGTCGCAGACCAAGGAAAAGCTGGTGTCGTCCGACGTGCGCCCGGTGGTGGAGCACACCTTCGGCGCCAAGCTCGACGAGTTCCTGCAGGAGAACCCGAACGAGGCGCGTGCGATCGCCGGCAAGATCGTCGACGCCGCGCGCGCCCGCGAGGCCGCGCGCAAGGCGCGTGACCTGACCCGCCGCAAGGGCGCGCTCGACATCGCCGGCCTGCCCGGCAAGCTGGCCGACTGCCAGGAGAAGGATCCCGCGCTCAGCGAACTGTTCATCGTCGAGGGCGACTCGGCGGGCGGCTCGGCCAAGCAGGGCCGCAACCGCAAGAACCAGGCGGTGCTGCCGCTGCGCGGCAAGATCCTCAACGTCGAGCGCGCGCGCTTCGACCGCATGCTGTCCTCGGCCGAGGTCGGCACGCTGATCACCGCGCTGGGCACCGGCATCGGCAAGGACGAGTACAACCCGGACAAGCTGCGCTACCACCGCATCATCATCATGACCGACGCCGACGTCGACGGCGCGCACATCCGCACCCTGCTGCTGACCTTCTTCTACCGGCAGATGCCGGAGCTGATCGAGCGCGGCCACGTCTACATCGGCCTGCCGCCGCTGTACAAGATCAAGCAGGGCAAGACCGAGCTGTACCTGAAGGACGACGCCGCGCTCGACGCGTACCTCGCGGGCAACGCCGTGGAGGGCGCGAGCCTGGTCCCGGCCGAGGGCGAGCCGGGCATCCAGGGCGAGGCGCTGGAGAAGCTGCTGCTGGCCTATGCCGCCGCGCGCGAGGCGATCGCGCGCAACGCGTGGCGCTACGACCCCAACGTCCTCGGCGCACTGATCGACTTCTCGCCGCTCGACGTCGGGATCCTGGAAGGGAACATCGACGAGCGCCACGAGCTCGACCTGCTCGAGAAGCGCCTCAACGAGGAGGGCCTGGGCAAGCCGCAGTATTCGCTGGAGTTCCAGCCGGCCGCGGACGGCGCCGGCCCGGCGCTGGTGGTCCATCGCAGGCACATGGGCGTCGAGACGATCCAGGTGCTGCCCTTCTCCGCCTTCCAGGGCGGCGAGCTGCGGGCGGTCCGCGACGCCGCCACCCTGCTGCACGGCCTGGTGCGCAAGGGCGCCCGGATCCTCCGCGGCAACCGCTCCCAGCCGGTGACCAGCTTCTCCCAGGCCCAGGCCTGGCTGCTGGAGGAGGCGAAGAAGGGCCGCCAGATCCAGCGCTTCAAGGGCCTTGGCGAGATGAACCCCGAGCAGCTCTGGGACACCACCGTCAACCCGGAGACCCGGCGCCTGCTGCAGGTGACCATCGAGGACGCGGTCGCGGCCGACCAGATCTTCAGCACCCTCATGGGCGACGTGGTCGAGCCGCGGCGGGCCTACATCGAGGACAATGCCCTGCGGGTCTCCAACCTGGACGTCTGAGCGGGCGGTTGACGTCCCCTTCAGCAGGCGGCGACTACAACTCAAGCAACCCATCCAGGACGACGCCATGAGGATCCTCCCGCTCGCGCTCGCGGCCGCCACGCTGGCCATCGCCGCCTGCGCCACGACGACTTCGCCGACCGGCCGCACCCAGTACGTCGGCGCCGTCTCCCAGGAGCAGCTCGACCAGCTCGGTGCCCAGGCCTTCACCGAGCAGAAGGCGCAGATGCGGCAGACCGGCGACGCCGCCCAGAAGCGCTACGTCGACTGCGTGGTGCGCGCGATCGTCGACCAGCTGCCCGCGGGGCAGCGGCGGATCGCCTGGGAGAGCGCCGTGTTCGTCGACGAGAACCCGAACGCCTTCGCCCTGCCGGGCGGCAAGGTCGGCGTGTACACCGGCATCTTCAAGGTCGCCCGCAACCAGGACCAGCTGGCGGCGGTGATCGCCCACGAGGTGGGCCACGTGATCGCCAACCACCACGACGAGCGCATCACCCGGCAGATGGGCGCGCAGGCCGGCGTCGGCCTGATCGGCGCCCTGGTCGGGTCCCAGTACGGCGAAGGCGCGACCCGGACCGCGACCCAGGTCGGGAGCGTCGCCGCACAGGGGCTGTTCCTGCTCCCCAACTCGCGCGAGCAGGAATCCGAGGCCGACGTGGTCGGCCAGAGGCTGATGGCCCAGGCCGGATTCGATCCGCGGCAGGCGGTGAACCTGTGGCAGAACATGATCGGCGCCAGCGGCGGCAGCCGCCCGCCGCAGTGGCTGTCGACGCACCCCGATCCCAGCGCCCGCATCGGCGAGCTCCAGGCGCGGGCATCGTCGCTGGTCCCCGCCTGGGAGCAGGCGCGCGCCTCCGGCCGGCGCCCCTCATGCGGCTGAGCGCCATCGTCCGAAGGTGCGCTCCCCCCGCGGGCGCGTGTTCTGGTAGTTTTGGCACCCCCGAGCGCGCACCGCTCCATTCATGCGTGCAATGAAACCGAGGCCCACCATGTCCGTATTCCCCAGCCACCGTCACCTCCTGGTATCCGCGATCATCGCCGCGCTGACCATCGGCGGCATCGCCGAAGCGCATGCGCAGACGGCCGCCGAGCGCATGGCCGAGCGCCGCGCGGCGCGCGAAGCCGCGCGCAGCGGCAGCAAGGCGAAGGTCGAGGAGGACTACCCCAACGCGACCCGCAAGGCGCCCGGCCTGAGCGCCAGCTCGCGGCTGGTGTCGCGCCTCAACGCGGTCTCCGAGGCGCAGCAGGAAGGTGACCTCGCCGCCGCCGAGGCGGCCGCCACGCACGTGCTCGAGAACGACCGTGCCAACGCCTACGAGCGCGCGATCACGCTCCGCCTGCTGGCCGACCTGCTGGTCGACAGCGACCCCGCCCGCGCCCAGGACTACCTGCGCCAGGTGATCGAACTCGACGGCCTCGACAACAACCAGCACTACAACGCCATGCTGCTGCTGTCGCAGCTGCAGCTGCAGGCCGAGGACAACGCCGCCGCGCTGGCGACGCTGGACCGGCTGCTGTCGGAGACCCGCTCCGACAAGCCGGAGCTGCAGGCGCTGCGCGGCAGCATCCTGTACCAGATGGAGCGCTACGACGACGCGGTCGCCGCGCTCGAGCCGATCGTCCGCGGCAAGCCCGACGCGCAGCCGCAGTGGCGGCAGCTGCTGCTGGCGGCCTACGTCGACGGCGAACGCACCGCCGACGCCGCCGCGCTCGCCAAGGAGATCGCGGCCAGCACGCCCGACGACAAGCGCGCGCAGCTCAACCTGGCCAGCGTGTACCTGCAGTCGGACGACTACGCCAACGCGATCTCGGTCTACGAGCGCCTGCGCCAGGCGGGCCAGCTGACCGAGGAGAGCGAGTACCGCAACCTCGCCGCCCTGTACCTGAACTCCGAGAACGGCGAGAAGAACGCCATCGCGGTGGTCAACGAGGGCCTCGAGAAGGGCATCCTCTCGCCCGACCACCGGGCCTACTCGATGCTTGCCCAGGCGTACTATTTCAGCGACCAGTACGAGCAGGCCATCGAGGCCTACCGCAAGGCGGCGCCGCTGGACGACGACGGCACCACCTACCTGAACCTCGCCAAGGCGCTCGCCAACGAGGGCCGCACCGCCGAATCCAAGGAGGCCGCCCAGAAGGCCCTGGACAAGGGGCTGCAGAACCCCGAGGAAGCGCGCAGGCTCCTGGCCCGCTGATCCCGTGGGCAGGATCGGGAAGTGCGGCGCGGTGGATCAACGCGCCGTGGTTGGTATAAGCTTGGAAATTCCCGTGCCGAAACAGGGCACGGCTCCAGAAATCACTCGGGGCGCTCGCGGCCCGGCCAGAATCGAGTTCCCCGCATGACGCAGCACGCCACGCCCCTTGACCGGAACAACGAACAGGACGAGGGCCTCAACTGGGCGCGTATCGCCGGCTTCACCATGGTGGTGGCCTTCCACGCCGCCGCCGTCCTGCTCCTGCTGGCGCCGGTCAATCCGCCGGGCGCCGCGCAGGAAGAAGAGCAGGTGACGCGGGTGGTGATCATCGAGCCGCCGCCCCCGCCGCCGCCCCCCCCGCCGCCGCCGCCGAAGCCGCCGCAACCCCAGCCCATCCGCGAGCTGGTGCCGCCGCAGCCCTCGCCGCTGCCGCCGCCGCCGGAAGAGCCGCCGGTCGTGTTCGACGAGCCCTCGCCGATGGATACCCCGGCGCCGCCGCCCGCCCCGCCGGCGCCCCCGGCCCCGGTCGCCAACATCGGCGCCAGCGTGGACCCGTCCTCGCGCGGCATGAACCCGCCGAAGTACACACCCGCGGCCCTACGCGGCGGCATCACCGGCCAGGTGGTGCTGATCGTCGATGTCGATGCCTGCGGCAACGTCACCAAGGTCGCGGTCGAGAAGTCCAGCCGCAACCGCGACCTGGACCGCGCCGCCCTCGACGCCGCCCGCCGCTGGCGCTTCAACCCCGAGGTCCGCGACGGCGTGCCCGTCGCCGGCCGCGTCCGCGTCCCGGTGGACTTCGTCCTCTGAGCCGGCGGCGCGCCGCGGCGCGCCACCGGATCCGTGCAACACCCGCTAGGCCCGCTCCACACTTTTCTCCAACATCACAACATCTAGAAGGTAAGCGTCATGCTGCAGGAAACCACTAACGTCCCCGCCGCCGGAGGCAGCAACGCCGCTGCGCTCCAGCAGATGGGCTTCGCGGACATGGTCCAACACATGGATGCCGTCGGCTGGGTGGTGCTCATCACCCTGCTGGTGATGTCCGCCATGTCGATCTACTGGATCATCTTCAACGCGATCAAGCACGCGCGCCTGCGCGGCAGCGCCGACCGCGTCATCACCACCTTCTGGGAGACCCAGAACGCCCAGGACGCGATCCGCGCCATGGAAGAGGAGTCGCGCAGCGAGCCCTTCTCCAAGGTCGCGCTCGACGCCGCCCAGGCGGCCGCGCACCACCAGCGCCACGAGGGCTCGCGCCTGGTCGAGTCGCTCAACCGCTCCGAGTTCGTCGACCGCGCGCTGCGCCAGGGCGTGACCCGCGAGTCGCTGAAGCTCGAGGCCGGCCTGACCGTACTCGCCACCGTCGGTTCGACCGCGCCGTTCGTCGGCCTGCTCGGTACCGTGTGGGGCATCTACCGCGCCCTGATCCGCATCGGTGCCAGCGGCCAGGCCGATATCGGTGCCGTTGCCGGCCCGGTCGGCGAGGCGCTGATCATGACCGCGATCGGCCTCGGCGTCGCGATCCCGGCGGTGCTGGGCTACAACTTCTTCGTCCGCCTCAACCGCGGCCTGAACTACAAGCTCGACACCTTCGCCCACGACCTGCACGACTTCTTCGCCACGGGTTCGCGCGTCGGCGAGCAGAAGCGCTGATCGCGCAGGAACGGACAGGCCCAAGGGAGAACCGACATGGCTTTCAGTACAAGCGGTAATGGCCATGACAAGGTCAACGCCACGATCAACATCGTGCCGCTGGTCGACGTGATGCTGGTGCTGCTGATCATCTTCATGGTCACGGCGCCGCTGATGGCCCACAAGGTCAAGGTCGAGCTCCCGGAGGCCAACCTGGACGAGCGGCCGGACACCGCGCCGGCCGCGATGCCGATCACGATCGCCGTGACCGACAACGGCGAGGTGTTCCTCAACGACCAGCCGGTCACGCTCCAGCTGCTGGAGAGCTCGCTGGCCGTCGAGGCGCAGAAGACCCCGCAGCCGCCGGTCAACGTCCGCGCCGACAAGACCACGAAGTACGGGATGGTCAAGGAAGTCGTCGACCTCGCGCAGGCCGCTGGCATGCGCAAGGTGGGCTTCGTCGCCACCCGCGAGAGCAACTGACCCGGAGTCAGCAACATGGCTTTTTCATCCAACGCCGGCGAAGGCCCCATGGCCGACATCAACATCATCCCGCTCTGCGACGTGATGCTGGTGCTGCTCATCATCTTCATGGGCACCGCGCCGCAGCTCTCGTACCCGATCGACATCGACCTGCCGCAGCGCTCGTTGAACCGCCCGGACAACCCGGTGGATCCGCCGGAGCCGATCAAGCTCCGGATCGACGCCGGCGGCCAGATCTTCTGGAACGACAGCCCGGTGCCGGTCTCCGCCCTGCGCAGCATGATGGAGAGCGAGGTCCAGCGTGACCCCAACAACCAGCCCACGCTGCAGCTGGACGTCAACGAAAGCGCGGACTACGGCGTGCTGACCAAGGTGCTCGCCGAGGCCAAGAACGCGCCGATGATGAAGATCGGCTTTGTAAAGAAGTAGTCGCAGGACCGGCCCGGCGTCGCCTGCAGCGCGCCGGCCGGACAGACGCTTGCCTTCCAGCGCCGCCCCCCGTGGGCGGCGTTTTTTTGTGCGCGAACGCGGCTACAGCAGCGCCACGTAGCGGGCGACCGTGGTCGCGAGGCCGTCGTAGAGGGCTTCGCCGACCAGGGCGTGGCCGATGGACACCTCCTGGATGCCGGGGATGCCCTGCAGGAAATCGCGCAGGTTGTGCTGGCTCAGGTCGTGTCCGGCATTGACGCCGAGCCCCGCGGCGCGGGCGCGGCGCGCGGTGTCGGCGCAGGCGGCGAGCGCCGCGCCGGCGTCGCCTGCGGCGTGCGCGGCGGCGAACGGGCCGGTGTAGATCTCGATGCGGTCGGCGCCGGTCGCCGCCGCGTCCTCGACCGCGCTCCCGGCGCCTGCGAACAGGCTGACCCTGCATCCCAGCGCCTTCAGCGCGGCCACCAGCGGTGCCAGCCGCGAGCCGTCGCGCGTGAAGTCGAAGCCATGGTCGGACGTGAGCTGGCCGTCGTCGTCCGGCACCAGGGTGGCCTGGGCGGGGCGGGCCTCGCGGCACAGGGCGAGGAAGCCGGGATAGCCAGGGCGGGGCGCGGCGAAGGGGTTGCCCTCGAGGTTGAGTTCGACGCCACGCTCCCTGGCCAGCCCGGCCAGGGCCATGACGTCGTCGGCGCGGGCGTGCCTGGCGTCGGGGCGCGGATGGAGGGTGAGGCCGTGGGCCCCCGCGTCCAGGCAGGTGCGGGCGGCGCGCAGCATGTCCGGATCGTTGCCGCCGCGCGAGTTGCGCAGGAGCGCGATCTTGTTGAGGTTGACGCTGAGTCGGGTCATGGCGGGCAGGATACGCCGCCGCGGCCACGCGTTCAGGCGGGAGGCTGCTGCCCGGGACTGGCGGCCTCGGCGGCCTCGGCGGCGCGGCGCGCATCGGCCTGCTCGCGCAGGCGCCGCAGCTCGGCCGGGTCCAGCATCATGCTGTCGTCGCGCGCCTGGTTGCCGACGCGCTGCGCCAGCAGGCCCAGGACCCAGGCCACCGTGCCGGCCAGCGCGACCAGCAGGCAGAGCACCAACAGCAGCATCGAGGATGCGCGCAGGGCCACGGTGAACGCGGCCACCGCCAGCAGCAGGAACAACCAGGGCATCGCACGCCTCCGCGGGGGTCCGGGAACGAGTCTATCGCGGCCGGGCGCCAGGCTCCGCCCGCCCGGCCCGCGCGCGGCGCCGCCGGTCGCCGACGCGGCCGGCCCCGCGACCGATGGCCGGCTACAGCAGCGGCGACATCAGCCGCGCCAGGGCCTCGGGCAGGCGCGCGCGCAGCAGCGGCCGCGGCCGCCCGCGCTGCACCCGCGGTGCGCTCGCCAGCTCGCCCTCGATCAGCCCAGCGAGCGAGGCCGCGATCCCGGGATCGTCGAACAGCACCGAGACCTCGAAGTTCAGGCGGAAGCTGCGGTGGTCGAAGTTCGCGCTGGCGATGAGCACCAGGGCGTCGTCCACCAGCAGCGACTTGCTGTGCAGCATGCGCGGGCCGTACTCGTGGATCTTCACGCCGGCCACCAGCAGCGGACCGAAGTAGGAGCGCGCGGCCAGCGTCACCAGGCGGGAGTCGCATTCGCGCGGCACCAGCAGCCGCACGTCGAGTCCGGCGAGCGCGGCCGAGGTCAGGGCCATCATCGCGGCCTCGCCGGGCACGAAGTAGGGCGTGGTCATCCACACCCGGGTCTTCGCCGCCTGGATCGCGGACACGTGCAGCCGGTGGATCGCCTCCCAGGGCGAGTCCGGACCCGACACCAGCACCTGCGCCCGCACCGGCCCGGGCGCCGCCGGCGCGGGCATGTCGCGGGCGACGCTGGAGAGGAAGTCGCGGCTGCCGGTCGCGTACGCCCAGTCCTCGCAGAACACCAGCTGCAATGCGCGCACGACCTCGCCCTCGAGGCGCAGGTGCAGGTCGCGGTAGGCGGCGTCGCCCAGGCGCTCGTCCTGGGCGTCGGTGACGTTCATGCCGCCGGTGTAGGCCACCCGGCCGTCGATGACGACGATCTTGCGGTGGGTGCGGAGGTTCGCCCAGGGCCGTCGCCAGACGTGCCCCAGGCGCATGGGGTGGAACCAGGCCAGCTCGCCGCCGGCCTCGAGCAGCGGCTTGAAGAAGCGCCGGGCGCGGGCCGAACCCAGGGCATCCAGCAGCAGCCGCACCCGCACCCCGGCGCGGGCCCGCTCCACGAGGGCGTCGCGCAGCGCGGCGCCGGTGCGGTCGGGCTCGTAGATGTAGTACTCGAGGTGGACGTGCCGCGTCGCGGCGGCGATGTCGGCGAGCAGCGCCCCGTATTTCGCGGCGCCGTCGACCAGCAGGCGGACGTCGTTCGCGCTGCCCGGCGGAAGCCCGGTGACGGCAGCGCCCAGGCGCGCCAGCTCGGCGGCGTCGGGATGCACCGCCTGGGCCAGCGGACCCTCGGAGGGGATGTCGCCGCGGCTGCGCACCCGGCGCAGGCGCTGGCGGTGGATCCGCTGCGGGCCGAAGACGTGGTAGACGACGAAGCCCAGGTAGGGCAGGAGGGCCAGCCCGAGCAGCCAGCTCAGGGTGGCCACCGGCTCGCGCTTCTGCAGGATGATCCAGCCGCCCAGCAGCAGCAGGTAGGCCAGCCAGGCCGCGACCAGCCAGGCCCCGAGGTGGGGGATCGAGACCAGTGCCTGCCAGGCCGCGCGCGCAGCGTCCAGAACGATTCCCCCGTCGCAGCCGCTGCGACACCGTGGACGTAGGCTAGCCGGATGCGCGACGCCGGCAAAGCCCGGCTGGCCGCCCTCGGCCCCACCAAGGGCCGCGGCGCGGGCTCGCGCGTGCCCGGACGCTTCGACAGGCGCGTCGCCGGTCGCGAGGACGACGGCTGGGGCGCGGGCCACGATTTCAGCGACGCCACGGGCGAGGCGCTGGAGCCCGGCCCCGACACCGTGGTGACGGTCGAGCGCGCGCGCAGCATCATCAGCCGCAACCAGTCGCCCGACGTCGGCTTCAGCCAGTCGGTGCACCCCTACCGCGGCTGCGAGCACGGCTGCGTGTACTGCTTCGCGCGCCCCAGCCACGCCTACCTCGACCTCTCGCCCGGGCTCGACTTCGAGACCCGCCTGTTCGCGAAGGCCAACGCCGCCGAGCTGCTGCGCGCCGAGCTCGCGCGCCCGCGCTACCGCTGCTCGCCGCTCGCGCTGGGCGTGAACACCGACGCCTACCAGCCGCTGGAGCGGCGCGAGCGGATCACGCGCGGCCTGCTCGAGGTGCTGGCGGAGGCCCGGCACCCGGTGCACATCATCACCAAGAACGCGCTGGTGCTGCGCGACCTCGACCTGCTGGCGCCGATGGCCGCCGAAGGCCTGGTCCAGGTCTCGCTGTCGGTGACCACGCTCGACAACCGCCTGGCGGCGCGCATGGAGCCCCGGGCCTCGGCCCCGCACTCGCGGCTCAAGGCGATCGCGGGCCTGCACTCGGCCGGCGTGCCGGTGAGCGTGATGGTGGCGCCGGTGATCCCGGCGATCACCGACGGCGAGCTCGAAGCGATCCTCGCCGCCGCGCGCGAGGCCGGTGCCGCCGACGCGTCCTACGTGCTGCTGCGCCTGCCGCACGAGCTCAAGGAGATCTGGCGCGAGTGGCTGGCGCAGCACTATCCCGACCGCGCCTCCCACGTCATGAGCCTGGTGGCGCAGATGCGCGGCGGCCGCGACTACGACAGCGCCTTCGGCACGCGGATGAAGGGCGAGGGGCCGTTCGCGCAGCTGCTCGCGGCCCGCTTCGAGCGCGCCCGGCGCAGGCTCGGGTTCAGCCGCCCGGGCGCGCTCGACTGCTCGCGCTTCCAGCCGCCGCGGGCCGCGGGCGAGCCCGCGCAGGGCGCCCTGTTCTGAGGCCGGCCTATACGCCGCGGCAACGGCGTCGTGGTGTACCGTCTGGCGATGGAAACGGAACCCAGCCATGATCGCCGGCCCCCCGGGGCGATGGTCGAGCCTCCCCGCGGCCACGGCCGGACCGGGGGGGACGGCGACGCGGCGGACGAACTGCGCCGGTGCCGCGCCGAGCTGGAGCGGGTGCTGAAGGACCAGGCGACCGTGTCCTACGGCGTGGCCCACGACCTGCGCGCGCCGCTGCGCGCGATCGAAGGCTTCGCGGCGATGCTCGAGGCCGGCTCCGGCCAGGCGCTGGACGCCACCGGGCGCGACCAGCTGGCGCGGATCCGGGCGGCGGCGGCGCGCATGGCCTCGCTGCTCGACGCCCTGCAGGCGCTGTCGCACGCCTCGCACGACCACCTCGACCTCGCCGACGTCGATGCCAGCCTGCTTGCCGACTGGGCGCTGGTGGAGCTGCGCGACGCCGAGCCCGGGCGCGAGGTCGACGCGCGGGTGCAGCCCGGGATCCGCGTGCGCGCCGACGAGCGCCAGCTGAAGCTGCTGTTCGACCACCTGCTGCACAACGCCTGGAAGTTCTCGGCCGCCCGCGAGGCGGTGCGCATCTCGGTGACGGCCGAACGCGCGGGCGACCGGATGCACATCCACGTGCGCGACCAGGGCAGCGGCTTCGACCCGCGCCACGCCGAGCGCGCCTTCGAGCCGTTCCAGCGCCTGCACGGCCCAGAGCAGGGCGGCGGCCACGGACTCGGGCTGGCGATCGCGCAGCGCATCGCCGCGCGCATGGGCGGGCGCATCGGGGTCGACACCGTCCCCGGCGAGGGCAGCGTGTTCCACGTCGAACTGCCGGCGGCGGGAGATCCGCAGACGTCATGAGCAGCCGTCCGATCCTGCTGGTCGAGGACAATCCGGACGACGTCGAGCTCACCCGCATCGCGTTTTCCGAAGCCAAGATCGCCAATCCGCTGCACGTGGTCGGCAACGGCTCCGAAGCGCTGGACTACCTGTTCGCCCGCGGCGACTACGCGAGCCGCGACGCGCAGGAGCAGCCGTCGCTGGTCCTGCTCGACCTGAACATGCCGCGCATGGACGGCAGGGAGGTGCTGCAGGCGATCCGCGCCGACGCCTCGACGCGCAGCCTGCCGGTGGTGGAGATGACCACCAGCGGCGAGCCCTTCGCCGTCGAGGCCTGCTACCTGCTGGGCGCCAACAGCTACATCCGCAAGCCGGTCGACTTCGGCCAGTTCATGTGGGCGGTGAAGCAGGTGGGGATGTACTGGCTGGTGCTGAACCAGCCGCGCGGCGGCTGACCGCGACGGCGCTCAGGCCGCGGGAAACAGGCGCTCGGCGCGCTGGAACAGGATCCAGCTGGTGGCGATGAACTTGTCGCCGCCTTCGGGCCGGTTGCCGCGGTGGGTGTGGGTGAAGGCGGTGGGGGCGATGAGGAGGTCGCCCGTGCGCGGCACGACCTTGCGCTGCTGGAACAGGAACTCGGTCTCGCCGGCCTCGAAGCCGTCGTTGAGATAGACCGTCCACAGCAGGTGGCGGTGCAGGGTCTCGCACTGCGGGTCGCGCGGGTAGAGCTCGCAGTGCCAGTAGGGGTAGCCGCCCTCGCCGGCCGCATACCACTGCAGGTTGATCGTGCCCGGGCGCAGGCAGGCCATGGCCAGCTGGCCCAGCGCACGGTCGTCCATGGCGCCGATGTCCTCGGCCCGCACGCGGCGCAGGGCGCCGTCGGGGCCGGGCTGCCGGAGCATCAGCGGCGCGATCAGCGCCTGCGGCCAGCGCCGCAGGTAGGCCAGCAGGCCCGCGTAGACGGCCACGTTGAGGGCCTGCTCCACGTCGGCCCAGTCGGCGCGCCCGGCCAGGCCGATGTCGCGGCTCTTCTTCAGCTCCGGATGCACGCCCCCGCCCACCTGGCCCGGCTGCAGCGCATCGCTTGCGCGCATGCGTTCGACGATGGCGGCGCAGGTCGCCCCGTCGAGGGCGGCGGGAAAGACTTCGATGAAGTCGGCGGCGGGGAGTGCGGTCATCCAGGGTCCAGGCTCCGGGGACGGAACAACCAATTGTAGGAGCGGCTACAGCCGCGAACAGAATGCACCGCCATCGCGGCTGTAGCCGCTCCCACAGGCATTAGCCGCTCCCACAGGCTGTAGCCGCTCCCACAGGCATTAGCCGCTCCCACAGGCTGTAGCCGCTCCTACAGGGCGGGCGGTTCAGGAGGCGTCGTGCTCGAGGTGGTAGCGGGTGGCGGCTTCGACCTCTGCCTTCGAGCCGAGGAAGACGGGCACGCGCTGGTGCAGCTGGGTGGGCGCGATTTCCATGATGCGCTCGCGGCCGTTGGTGGCGGCGCCGCCGGCCTGCGCGACCAGGAAGGACATCGGGTTGGCCGCGTACATCAGCCGGAGCTTGCCCGCCTTGCCGGGATCCTTGCGGTCCCAGGG
>JAAZHF010000425.1 GCA_012510865.1 Gammaproteobacteria bacterium | reverse complement strand
GCCACGCGCCGCGCGCTGGGCTGGGAGCACGGCCCGTTCGAGATCCCGCAGGCGATCCGCGACGGCTGGCGCGCCAACGGCGCGGGCACGGTGCGCGAGGAGCAGTGGAACCGCCTGTTCGACGCCTACGCCCGGCGCTATCCGGAGCTGGCGGCCGAGCTGGCGCGCCGATCGCACGCCGAGCTGCCCGGCGGCTTTTCCGCAGCGGCCGACGCGTACATCGCGAAGCTGCAGGCCGAAAGCCCGAAGGTGGCCTCGCGCAAGGCCTCGCAGATGGCCATCGAGGCCTATGCGCCGCACCTGCCCGAGCTCATCGGCGGGTCGGCCGACCTCGCCGGCTCCAACCTCACCCTGTGGAGCGGCAGCAAGTCCGTGGCCGGCGACGACCCGGACGCGAACTACGTCTACTACGGCGTGCGCGAGTTCGCGATGACCGCGATCTCCAACGGGCTGGCGCTGCACGGCGGCTTCATCCCCTACGACGCCACCTTCCTGGTGTTCAGCGACTACGCCCGCAACGCCGTGCGCATGAGCGCGCTCATGGGCGCGCATGCGATCCACGTCTATACCCACGACTCGATCGACCTGGGCGAGGACGGCCCGACGCACCAGCCGGTGGAGCACCTCGCGTCGCTGCGCCACATCCCCGGCAACGACGTCTGGCGGCCCTGCGACGCGGTCGAGTCGGCGGTGTGCTGGAAGGCGGCCATCGAGCGCCGCGACGGCCCCAGCTGCCTGGTGTTCTCGCGCCAGAACCTCGCGCCGCAGGCGCGCGACGCCGCGCAGGTGGCCGCGATCGCGCGCGGCGGCTACGTGCTGAAGGACTCGGTCGGCGAGCCGGAGCTGATCCTGGTCGCCACCGGCTCCGAGGTGGAGCTCGCGATGCAGGCCGCGGCGGTGCTCGGCGACGGGGTGCGCGTGGTGTCGATGCCGTCGACCAACGTATTCGACCGCCAGGATGCGGCCTACCGCGAATCGGTGCTGCCGGGCGCCTGCCGGCGGCGGGTGGCGATCGAGGCCGGGGTCAGCGACTTCTGGCGCAAGTACGTGGGCCTCGACGGCGACGTGATCGGCATCGACCGCTTCGGCGCCAGTGCGCCGGCGGAGGTGCTGTTCCCGCACTTCGGCTTCACGGTCGAGGCGGTGGTCGCCGCCGCGCGCGCGCTCTGACGCGCGGGAGCGACGGGAGAGAGCGGGCATGGCGCAGCGCGAATGGGTGGCCCATGCCATCCACACCATCGAGGCCGACTTCAACCGCTCGGCCGACACCCACCTGATCCCGATCGGGCTCCCCGGGTACCCGGGCATCGACGTCTACCTCAAGGACGAGTCGAGCCACCCGACCGGCAGCCTGAAGCACCGCCTGGCGCGCTCGCTGTTCCTGTACGCGCTGGCCAACGGATGGCTGCGCGAGGGCAGGCCGGTGATCGAAGCCTCCAGCGGGTCCACCGCGGTCTCGGAGGCGTACTTCGCGCGCCTGCTCGGCCTGCCCTTCATCGCCTTGATCCCGGCCTCGACGTCGCCGGAGAAGATCGCCGCCATCGAATTCCACGGCGGGCGCTGCCACCTCGTCGACAGCGCCTGCGGGCTCGACGCCGAGTCCCAGCGGGTGGCGCGGGAAACCGGCGGCCACTTCATGGACCAGTTCACCTACGCCGAGCGGGCCACCGACTGGCGCGCGAACAACAACATCGCCGAGTCCATCTTCCGGCAGATGGGCGAGGAGTCGCACCCCATCCCGGCCTGGATCGTGTGCAGCCCCGGCACCGGCGGCACGGCGGCGACGCTGGGCCGCTACGCGCGCTACCGGCGCCACGACAGCCGCGTGCTGTGCGCCGACCCCCAGGAGTCGGTCTTCCACCAGGCCTATCGCGCCGCGCTCGCGGGCGCAACCTGGGCCGGCTTCACCCATCCCTGCGGCTCGCGCATCGAAGGCATCGGCCGCCCGCGGGTGGAACCCAGCTTCATCCCGAGCTGCATCGACGGCATGGTCAAGGTCCCCGACGCCCTGGCGCTGGCCGCGATGCGCCACGTCAGCGCGACCCTCGGCCGGCGCGTGGGCGGCTCCACCGGCACCAACTTCGTCGGCGTGCTGCACGCGGCCGGGCGCATGGCCGACCAGGGGCGCAGCGGCTCGATCGTGACCATCCTCTGCGACAGCGGAGACCGCTACGCGCACAGCTACTACGCGCCGGACTGGTACGCCGCCAACGGCATCGACGTGGAGCGCGCCGACGCCGCGATCGCCGCCGCCGTCGCCGGGGAGCGCCTCGGCGGGCTTGATCCGCTCGGCGACGCCTGAGCCGGTCGCCCGGGTCCGGACGCCCCGGCCGGAGCGGTGCCTTTCCGGGGGGCCTTGACAGCCGCATTGTTTACGCATGTAATCGACAAAAATTACAGGCGTAATCGATATGTCGATCAGCGATTCGGAAGCCGTGGTGATGGAAGTGCTCTGGGCCGGACACCCGCTGGCGGCGGAGGACGTCGTCGCACGGCTCGCGGGACGCGCCGACTGGGCCGAACCCACCATCAAGACCCTGCTCAACCGCCTGCTCAGGAAGGGGGCCGTACGCGCGGAGCGTGACGGCCGCCGCTACCTGTATTCGCCGGTGCTGACCCGCGACGCCTGGGTCGCAAGCCAGAGCGAGGGCGTGCTCGATCGGCTGTTCGGGGGGCGGGTGGCGCCGCTGGTCGCGCACTTCAGCGAGCGCGGAATGCTCAGCCAGGCAGACATCGACGAACTCCGCCGGCTGGTGGAGGAGCTCGACGATGGCCGCTGACGCGCTCCTCCGCTGGCTGGTCGACGGCAGCCTTTCGGCGACCGCCGCCCTGCTGCTGGTGCTGGCGCTGCGGCGCCCGCTGCGTCGCGCCTTCGGCGCCGGCGTCGCCTACGGCGCCTGGGCACTGGTCCCGGTGGCCCTGCTCGCGGCCGCCCTGCCGCGACCGCAGCCCGCGCAGGTGCTGGTGCCGGAGCTGATCCCGCTGCACCCGGGGACGTTCGTCGCGATCGGCGCCGCGGCACCGCAGCTGCCGGCCACCGGCGGCATGGACGGGAGCCTGCTCCTGGTGCTTGCCTGGCTTGCCGGCTGCGCCCTCGCGGCCGTGGGCTTCATCCGGCAGCAGCGGCGCTTCGTGGCGGGCCTGGGCGTGCTGGCCCGCGACCGCCACGGACATTGGCGCGGTGCCGGCGTGCCGGCGCCGGCCGTGGTGGGCGCGCTGCGACCGCGCATCGTGCTGCCCGCCGACTTCGAGGCCCGCCATGCCGCCGACGAGGCGGCCCTGGTGCTGGCCCACGAGCAGGCGCACCTCGCGCGCGGGGACACCCGGGCCGCCCTGGTGGCCGTGGTCCTGCGCTGCGTGCTCTGGTTCCACCCGCTGGTGCACCTCGCCGCGCGCAGCTTCCGGCTCGACCAGGAGCTGGCCTGCGACGCCGCTGTCCTTGCCGGGCATCCCCGGTCACGCCGCCGCTACGCCGGCGCCATGTTGAACGTGCAGCTGTCCGTCCCTGGACTGCCGGTCGGCTGCCATTGGC
>JAAZHF010000424.1 GCA_012510865.1 Gammaproteobacteria bacterium | reverse complement strand
CCTTGTTGCCGTGACGGCCGGCCATCTTGTCGCCCGGCGGGATCCGGCGCTTGACCGCCAGGAACACCTTGACCATCTTCAGCACGCCCGGGGCCAGGTCGTCGCCCTGGGTGATCTTGGCGCGCTTGTCCTCGAACCGCTTGTCGAACTCCTTGCGGTGGGTCTCGATCTGCATCTGGGCGCGCTCGATGGCCTCCACGGCCTCGGCGTCCTTCATGCGGATGTTGAACCAGTCGGACTTCTTCAGGCCGTCCAGCACCAGGCTGGTGACGGTCTCGCCCTTCTTCAGACCGGCGCCGCCGTTGGCGGTCTTGCCGATCAGCTGGCTTCGCAGGCGGGCGTAGATCGCCGCCTCCAGGATCCGGAACTGGTCGTCGAAGTCCTTCTTGACCCGGCGGATCTCGGAGTCCTCGATCTGCTGGGCGCGCTTGTCCTTCTCGATGCCGTCGCGGGTGAAGACCTGCACGTCGATGACCGTGCCGTCCATGCCCGGCGGCACGCGCAGCGAGCTGTCCTTAACGTCGGAGGCCTTCTCGCCGAAGGTCGCCCGCAGCAGCTTCTCTTCCGGGGTCAGCTGGCTCTCGCCCTTGGGCGTGACCTTGCCGACCAGGATGTCGCCGGCGCGCACCTCGGCGCCGATGTACACCACGCCGGACTCGTCCAGGCGGTTGAGCGCCTGCTCGGAGACGTTCGGGATGTCGGCCGAGATCTCCTCCGGGCCCAGCTTGGTGTCGCGGGCGACGGCGGTGAGCTCCTCGATGTGGATCGTGGTGTAGCGATCCTCCTTCACCACGCGCTCGGACAGGAGGATCGAGTCCTCGAAGTTGTAGCCGTTCCACGGCATGAACGCGACCAGCATGTTCTGGCCCAGCGCCAGCTCGCCGATGTCGGTCGAGGGACCGTCGGCCAGCACGTCGCCGCGCGCGACCACGTCGCCCACGTTGACCAGCGGGGTCTGGTTGATGCAGGTGTTCTGGTTGGAACGCGTGTACTTGATCAGGTTGTAGATGTCGACGCCGGCGTCGGTCTCGCCGGAGATCTCGTCCTCGTTGACCTTGACCACGATGCGGGCGGCGTCGATCTGCTCGACGGTGCCGCCGCGGCGGGCATTCACCGTCACGCCCGAGTCGCGCGCCACGGCGCGCTCGATGCCGGTGCCGACCAGCGGCTTCTCGGCGCGCAGCGTGGGCACCGCCTGGCGCTGCATGTTGGCGCCCATCAGCGCGCGGTTGGCGTCGTCATGCTCGAGGAACGGCACCAGCGCGGCCGCCACCGACACGGGCTGCATCGGCGAGACGTCCATGTAATGGATCTCGCTCGGCGGCCTGAGCACGTTCTCGCCCTGGAAGGGGCAGGCGATGAACGGTGCGTCCACGCGGCCCTTCTCGTCCTGCGGCGCGTTCACCTGGGCGATGACGTACTCGTTCTCCTCGATCGCGGACAGGAACTCGACCTCGTCGGGCACCTTGCCGTCCACCACCTTGCGGTACGGCGTCTCGAGGAAGCCGTAGGAGTTGGTGCGCGCGAACACCGCCAGCGAGTTGATCAGGCCGATGTTCGGGCCTTCCGGGGTCTCGATGGTGCAGACGCGGCCGTAGTGGGTCGGGTGCACGTCGCGCACCTCGAAGCCGGCGCGCTCGCGGGTCAGGCCGCCCGGGCCAAGGGCCGACACGCGGCGCTTGTGGGTGACCTCGGACAGCGGGTTGTTCTGGTCCATGAACTGCGACAGCTGCGACGAGCCGAAGAACTCCTTCACCGCGGCCGCGACCGGCTTGGCGTTGATCAGCTCCTGCGGGGTCAGCCCGTCGGACTCGGCCATCGTCAGGCGCTCGCGCACGGCGCGCTCGACGCGCACCAGGCCGACGCGGAACACGTTCTCGGCCATTTCGCCGACCGAGCGCACGCGGCGGTTGCCCAGGTGGGCGATGTCGTCCACCACGCCACGGCCGTTGCGGATCTCGGTCAGCACCTTCAGCACGTCGAGGATGTCGGAGCTGTCGCCGCACTCCTCGCGCAGGCGCGCGGAGTCGTCGTCCTTGCGCTCGGAGAAGTACTTGGCGTCGTAGAGCACCGGCGCGCCGGTGGTTTCCTTGCGCCCGATGCGGCGGTTGAACTTCATCCGCCCCACGACCGAGAGATCGTAGCGCTAGAAGGTGAAGAACAGGTTGTGGAACAGGTTCTGGGCCGCGTCCTTGGTCGGCGGCTCGCCCGGGCGCATCATGCGGTAGATCTCGACCAGGGCCTCGAGCTGGGTCCGGGTCGGGTCGATGCGCAGGGTGTTGGAGATGTACGGGCCGCGGTCGAGGTCGTTGATCCAGATCGTACCGACCGCGTCGACGCCGGCCTTGCGCATGGCCTCCAGCATCTCCTCGGTGATCTCGTCGTTGGCCGCGGAGATCAGCTCGCCGGTCTCGGCGTCGACCACGTCGTGCGAGAGCACGCGGCCGACGAGGTAGGCGTCCGGCACGGCCAGGGCGGCGATGCCGGAGTCGGTGAGCTGCTTGACGTGGCGCGCGGTGACGCGGCGGCCGGCCTCGACGATGACGCGGTCGCCGTCGGCCAGGTCGAAGTCCAGGGTCTCGCCGCGCAGGCGCTCGGGAACCAGCTCCAGCTGCACGCCCTCTTCGGGATCGATGTGGAAATGGTTGATCTCGAAGAACTCGTTGAGCATCTCCTCGTTGGAGTAGCCCAGCGCGCGCAGCAGCACCGTGACCGGCAGCTTGCGGCGGCGGGCGATGCGGGTGAAGAGCGCGTCCTTGGGGTCGAACTCGAAGTCGAGCCAGGAGCCGCGGTAGGGGATGATGCGGGCCGAGTACAGCAGCTTGCCCGAGCTGTGGGTCTTGCCGCGGTCATGGTCGAAGAACACGCCCGGCGAGCGGTGCAGCTGGGAGACGATGACGCGCTCGGTGCCGTTGACGATGAAGGTGCCGTTGTCGGTCATGAGCGGGATCTCGCCCATGTAGACCTCCTGCTCCTTCACGTACTTGATCGCCTTCGACGACGACTCGCGGTCGTAGATGACCAGGCGCACGGTCACGCGCAGGGGGGCGCCGTAGCTGAGGCCGCGGTTGCGGCACTCGCGCTCGTCGAAGACGAGCTCGCCGAGATTGTAGCCAACGTATTCCAGCGCCGCGTAGCCGTTGTAACTCGTGATCGGAAACACGGACTTCAGGGCCGCGTGCAGGCCCCGGTCCTCGCGCTGCGCCAGCTCCTTGCCCGCCTGCAGGAAGTCGCGGTACGAATCGACCTGGATGGCGAGCAGGAACGGCACCTCGAGGATGGAACGGCGCTTGCCGAAGTCCTTGCGGATGCGCTTCTTCTCGGTGAAGGAATATGACGTCGTCATGGGGAGCTACCGCCTTTGGCATCTGCGGGCCGCGCGCGGCGACCCAGGGGGAACGATGAACCGCCAGTCGGAAGCCGCTGGTATTGCCGGCACCAGCACGCC
The DNA here is from genome assembly GCA_012510865.1 of Gammaproteobacteria bacterium. Lineage (GTDB taxonomy): Bacteria > Pseudomonadota > Gammaproteobacteria > Xanthomonadales > Xanthomonadaceae > Luteimonas. The sequence goes on along the minus strand of JAAZHF010000424.1, from coordinate 645 downwards.
TTCTCCCGCTGCTTCCAACTGCCGACTCGTGTCGGTTTTCAAACGGCCGCCGCAACGGCCGAAGGCCGGGGGCTCTCGCCCCCAGCCTCGGTGGTCGCCAAGTGACGCAGGCGACGCGACAACGCTTACTTGACTTCGACCGTGGCGCCGGCCGCTTCCAGGTCCTTCTTGATCTTCTCGGCGTCTTCCTTCGAAGCGCCTTCCTTGACCACGCCACCGGCTTCGGTCAGGTCCTTGGCTTCCTTGAGGCCCAGGCCGGTGATCGCGCGGACCACCTTGATGACCTCGACCTTCTTTTCGCCGGCCGACTTCAGGGTGACGTTGAACTCGGTCTGCTCCTCGGCGGGGGCGGCGGCGGCGGCCGGGCCGGCGGCCACGGCGACCGGGGCGGCGGCGGACACGCCGAACTTCTCTTCCATCGCGCGGACCAGCTCCATCACCTCGACGAGGGTCTTGCTGCTGATCGCTTCGATGATCTGCTCGTTGGAAAGGGACATCTCGATACCTCTGGTTATCTAATGTTGGAAAACGTCTGTGGTCGGTTGTCGACCGAACTGTTGCCTCAAGCCGCCTTCTGCTGGCCGACCGCGTTCGTGGCGCGGGCGACCTGCGAGGCCGGCTCGGCCAGCACGCGCACCAGCATGG
>JAAZHF010000423.1 GCA_012510865.1 Gammaproteobacteria bacterium | reverse complement strand
CCGCCGGCGCCGCGGTCGGCGATCGCCGGGACGCGGGGCGGTTCCACCTGGCGATCGGCCAGCGCATGGTCGCGCTCGCGCACCCGCTGCTGGAGATCGTGGCTGTTGAGTGCGGCAACGGCCTGCTCGAGCTCCGACGCGGCCACGAACAGCGCCGCTGCGCCTTCATTGAAGAGCGTGCGCGCCGCGGCATCCTTCGCCGGATTCCCCGGCAGCGGCAAGTTGTGCGAGGCGTTGGTCCCGGCGCCGGGGAAGCCGAAGCCCTTGACGGTTTCGGCGATGCCATAGGGCAGCCGCACGTCGGCGGGAACAGCGGCGCCCGCTTGCAGGCGCGACTCCATCACGTGGATGCCCCACGCGATGCTGGCCGGATCGCGCCCGTCCAGCGCGATCGGATCAAAGCCGTTCAATCGCAGGTGCCGGTCCAGCCACCGCTCGCCGCCCTGCTGGGTGATCTGGCTGCGCTGTTCGATGCGGCGCCCGTTGAGGATGATGATCGGGCTGACCAGTCCGCTGTCCTCGGCGCGCCACCAGCGTGGCGCCCAGTCGCTGCCACGCTGTTCCTCGAACGCACCGTCGCTGAGGAAGGCGACCAGGCGTTCATCCTTGAGCGGCGCATGCACGTACTGCAGCTCGGCAAAGCCGAGATAGCCGCCTTCCATCACGCCCCCGGCGGTGTGCGCATTGACGTGGGAGCCCAGGGGCGACGCCGGTGTTCCGTCCGGATTGAGGGTGTAGGCATAGAAGTCGCCGACGAACCGGCTCAGCCCCGCGTCGGAGCGGTCGTAACGTTCGGCGTGCCGGGCGGTCATGTTGCCAACCAGCACGTTCAGCGCGTCGATCGCAGCCACGCAGTGTCCCTGGCCCATCATCCATGCGCGGGTGACGCCATCCAGGGCGTCCATCAGCAGGTAGCCGGCGTAGGCCGGCACCATGTTGAGGGACCCGCCAGTGTGGCCTTCGGGCGTGGCCTTGAAGTCATCGGCCTCGAGGGCCGCGCCGTCGGTGCGGACCCGCTGGCTGTAGGTCATGTGGGCCACCAGCCACATGCCGGCGCTGGTGACGCGATCGGCCGCGGCGAGCCGCTGCCAGGCGGTGCCGGCATCGGGCGTGCGGCCCAGGGTCACCAGCTCGTCCACCATCTGGCGGACCCGGAGCTGGGTGAGCGGGTCATGCCGGATCACGCCGTAGCCGGCAGCCCAATGGGCGAACGCGGGATCGGTCTGCCGGTGGGCGTCGGCCAGTTCAAGGATCCGCTGGCGCTCGGCGGCCGACAGCTGGTCGGCGGTGCAGCAGTTGAGATGCAGGTTCATGGGTCCTCCGGGGAATCGGTCGAAGCGCGCATCAGGGTCGATGCCGCGGCGGCGAGGTCGGCGCCCAGCGCGATCGCGTTCGACGGGTGGGGAATGGTGTCGGTGCTGACGATGCGGGCCAGGCCCGCCTCCTGCAGGCGGGCGTAGGCATCGCCCGCGAACACCGGATGGAGGGCGACCAGCAGCGGTGGCGGCAGCGACAGCTGGCGCAGGTGTGCGAGGGTCTCCAGGATCGTGTGGCCGGACGACACGAAGTCGTCGATCAGCACCGGAGT